>JAWOCW010000367.1:0-6170 GCA_046483615.1 Desulfosudaceae bacterium | reverse complement strand
TCTACCGCGAGTGTCCTGCAACAAAGCAGATGGAGCCAGGGGCTCGGGCTCAAGGCGACTCGCCCGCAGGGTGAAATTTTTTGATATAAGATTGCCTTTATTCCGCAAAACTAAAATGACAATTTGTGTTTTTGGAATGACTGCTAAATTAAGTATAAATAATTGAAATAATACAATAAAGTAATAGTTTTCAAAAAATTTCATGAAATATCCGGGCTAACAGATACAATATAAGCAATTAAAATAACGCAACAAAGTACTGCTTATCAAAAAATTCATGAAATATTCTGGTTAGCTGTCGTCCGGAGCCAGGGGGATAATTTCCTCGACCGAAGTAATTCCTTCCAGGGCTTTGCGCAGGGCGGTGGCTTCGATAGTGCTCATACCATCCTTGACGGCCAGTTCCCGCAAAGCTCTGGCCGTTTCCTGCCGCAGAGCCGCCTGCTTGATTTTTTCATTGGTAGGCAGAAATTCATAAACCACGGTCCGTCCTTTGTATCCGGTCTGGTTACATTCCTGGCAGCCTTCACCATGAAAAAATTCGGCCTTATCGGGAAACGGCAGCGGAAAATGGGCGGCCTTCAATTTCCGGGCGCCCTCGGGGTCGACCGAGATGCAGTTGCGACAGATTTTTCTGAGCAGCCGCTGGGATAACACCCCCAGAATGCTGGAAGAAATCAAATAGGGTTCAATGCCCATGTCGGCCAGCCGGACAAAGGCCTCGGCGGCCGTATTGGTGTGCAGGGTGCTGATCAGCAGGTGGCCGGTCAGGGAGGCCTGAACGGCGATCTTGGCGGTTTCTCCATCCCGTATTTCCCCCACTACAACCACATCCGGATCATGCCGCAGAATCTGGCGTAATCCGCCGGCAAAGGTCAGTCCGATGGCGTCCTTGATCTGGACCTGGGACAGGCCCGGAAGCTCGTATTCCACCGGATCTTCCAGGGTAATCACGTTTTTCGAACCGAACAACGGCTCCTGAAGACAGGCATAGATGGTGGAACTTTTACCGCTGCCGGTGGGACCGGTCACCAGCAGCATGCCGTAATTACGGGCCAGCAGACGCCGGAGAGCCTCAATCTCCCGGTTCATAAATCCGATATCATCCAGCCTCATCAGGCCCGCTTCCTTGTCCAGAATCCGCACCACCATGCTTTCCCCGTGGACTGTCGGCATGCAGGAAAATCGCAGATCGACCAGTTTGCTGGCCACCCGGACCTTGGCCCGGCCGTCCTGGGGAAGACGTCGCTCGGCAATGTTCATGCCGGCCATGATTTTCATGCGGGCGATAACGGAAGGAAGATTATAAGCGGGCAGGGTCATCTCCCGGATCCGGACACCATCAATCCGCAAAAAAATCCGGGCCTCTTTGGCTTCCGCCTCCACGTGAATATCGCTGGCCTTCTTTTCCACCGCGGTCTTGATCAGGTGATTGACCAGGGCGACCACCGGTTTCTGCTGTCCGGCTTTTTCACCGACATCAATGCCTTCCGGAGGGGCGCTCTTGATTTCCTCCACCGAACCGACCTCATCTAAGGGGATACTGTCCAGATAAGTATCTGAACGCGACCCGTAAAACCTGGTCAGGGCGGTATTGATCGACGTCGGAGAGGCGAGAACCTCCTTGATCTGCAGGCCGGTATGAAACGCCAGATCCTGCTTGGCCCACAAACCGGTGGGATCGGAAAAAGCGACGGTCAGAATTTTACTGGCCATCTGGATGGGAATGATGCCCATCTTCCAGGCCACCTCTTCGGAAACCAGATGAACCGCCAGCGAATCGACGGGGTAAGAGTTAAGATCGACATACGGCAGCCCGTGCCGCAGGGCCAGGGCCAGGGCCAGCATCTCTTCGTTAATAAAATCCAGCTCAATCAAAATCTGCCCCAGGCGCTTGTTCCGGTCCTTCTTCTGCTCCGTCAGCGCTTTGGTCAGCTGTTCCGCGGTAATCGCCCCGGAGGCGATCAGGATGTCACCGATTTTCCTGTCGCTCTGGGCCTCCTGAATTTTCAGGACCCGGGCCACCTCTTCATGATCAACCACCCCGCGCTCCACAAAGATCTCCCCGATCCGTTTTTTCCTAAGGGCCTGCTGGTGCCGCAGGCCCTGATCCAACTGGTCGCTGGAAATCATGCCTTCTGCTACCAGGGTATGGCCCAGGGGCGGCCCCTCCGACGCGGAACCAGGACCGGAAAAAGGAATAAAAATCCGGATAATGTTGCCCCCGGTCTTTTCCGGCAGCAGCAGCAAGCCGCTGTCGTCGGCCGCGTCCCGGGAAAAAGTACCCCGGATAATGTCCTGGTCGTCCGTGAATATTACCGGATCGGACAATAGCGCGCCCGCCTGCTTATACCAGACTTCGCCGTCTGCCATACCGTCAATCAGAGGCTGGTCCGGATCTTTAACGAAAAAAACCGCTGCCATCTCCTTGATCGCCATTTGTCGCGGTTCCTCATCCTGGCCGGTCTTGAGAGGAGAGAAACGGAGACGGCCCGCGCCCGGCTCACCTGCCGCCAGCATCCCCTTGACGATACTGCCGTCTTTCTGTCGAATAATGACTTTTTCTCCAGTTTCGGAAAAAACAGAATCGGCCATGATCGGCCCCCTTTGTTTGGCTATTTCGAACCTGCCTCTTTCCTGAAAACAATAGCGTCAGTTTTTATCGTCACCGATATAACGGGTAATCAAGGGAAAAGCCCCCGATTGCCGCGAAACGGTGCGGGGCAATCGGGGAAAATATTTTAAAGTCCCGGCCTCGTCATTCCGGCGGACGACGGATTCCGGAATTATTTGATTTTACTGAACCCCGCCCTCCGCCGGGGTGACGAAATATGATAAATCTCAACTTATTACTAACCCGGATATTTCCCGAATTATACCGCCCCGGGTTTTAAAGATAAAATCAGGTTTATGGCCGCCTTACTCCTCTGCCGGCGTAGCGGGATTTTCCTCCCGCGGCGGGACAAATTCCACCGCCAGGGGCTGGGACGTGTCCAGATGCACGTCGCGCTGCGGAAAGGCGATAATGATACCGGCTTTGCCGAAGACCTCTTCGATCCGGAAGCGTACTTCGCTTTCAATGCTTTTGCGCTC
Source organism: Desulfosudaceae bacterium (assembly GCA_046483615.1). Taxonomy (GTDB): domain Bacteria; phylum Desulfobacterota; class Desulfobacteria; order Desulfobacterales; family Desulfosudaceae; genus CAYTQK01. The sequence goes on along the minus strand of JAWOCW010000367.1, from coordinate 3,077 downwards.
GATGGCGCTTTCAATTACAATCCAGAAGTAGACGTCAAAAATCAGGGCGTTGTCCCCGAAATCCGTAAACAGAACAAAAGGGATGGGTGCGGCTTGAATCCGGGGATTATCACTGACCGCCTCCAGTAAAAGATCTCGCACGGTTTGCACCGGCGAACCATAGACCACCCCCACCCGGACAAAGGTACGAATCCGCTTATCTGATATGGTCCAGTTGGTAATGTTTTTTTCCAGAAAGCTGCTGTTGGGCACCAGGATGCGGATATTCTCCCCGGTCCGCACCCGCGTGCAGCGGGCGCCGATATCCTCGACTTTTCCCAGAACACCTTCCAGCTCTATCAGGTCGCCCAGCTGAATGGGGCGCTCGCCCATAATAATAAAGCCGCTGATAAAATTATTGAGCAGATTCTGGGCGCCGAAGCCCACCCCGATGGCGATGGCGCCGCCCAGAAAGGCGAAGGCCGTCAGGGGAATGTTGACTATCCGCAGAGCAAAGAGAACCACCAAAAGATAGGCGAAATAGGTCAGCAGTTTGACAATGGTCAGGGCGGTGGCCGGCTTGAATATGGTTTGCCGGATCATCCGGCTTAACAGGTATTTCAGGATAAAGCGGACAGTCAGCAGGCCGACGATCAGCAGGAGCATGGCCACCATCAGTTTCCGCAGGGTCACGCCGTTGCCGTTGAGCGACCAGAGTTCACGGTCCAGGGTGGTTTGAGCCGATCCGACGGATCCGGTTATGAGGTTGCCAAATCGCTGCCAGGGCGAAAGATCCGGTGAGGACTGTTGAGCGGGCGACCCGGTGGAGCTTTGTTTTTCCGTGGTCTGCTGTTCGGCCTTCTGGCCGGCCGGTGCCTGGGCAACTGCCGGCTGCGGCGCCAGCAGACCGACGGCAGCTATCATCCAGAATATCAGCGGGACAAAACAAAACACCCGGAATCTGTTACGCGGCATGATGATGTCTCCCGATGTCTACCGGTGATCGTTATGATTACCTTAGCAGCATCGGACCGACTCGTCAATGTCGGCCTTGGCCAGGCATTGATCAATCATTCTCATAACCCCGGCTAAAACCCGAAAAGCAGCAAGCGTTTACCTTTAATTGAATATGATATTTCCCGAATTCGTGTCCCCCGAATTCGCCTGCTTGACACACAAGCTTGTCGTTGTTATAAATAACAATATAAAAGCAAGTATTTATCTCTCATGTCCTGAAATTACGCCCGGCGGATCGTGCCACCGGGCCATTTACCCCAAGGAGAACAAACCAATGAATATGAATACGGTACATTTCGCCGAATGGTCGCAAACAGCCAACATGCTGGACAAAACCGATTCTCTTTGCCAAAACGCCGGTGTTTTCGACGTGGTCAAGGAAAACGACAAAGTGGCGGTCAAACTCCATGTGGGAGAACTGGGCAACCCCAACTATGTGCGGCCTTTTTTTATCAAACATATCGTGGATGAAATCCGCGCCAGAGGCGGTAAGCCTTTTTTAACGGACACAACCACCTACTACCCCCTCAAGCGCAACAACGCCGTGGACCACATGGAAACCGCTGTCGCCAACGGGTTTAATTTTGCTCCTTTTATTGTGGCGGACGGCCTGACGAGCGAGAACGGCATCCCAGTCAAATCCCCGGACCCTCTCCTCTCCGAGGTGGAGGTGGCCGGAGCCATTTATCACGCCGATGCCATGATCGTGGTCTCCCACCTGAAAGGCCACCCGCTGGCCGGGTTCGGCGGCGCCATCAAAAATCTGGGCATGGGCGGCGTAACCAAGAACACCAAGCTTGCCCAGCACCGGCTGTTAAAGCTGGAAATAGACGAGGAACTCTGCCAGGGGTGCGAAGCATGTGTTGAAGCCTGCTGGTTCGGGTTGCCCCATGTGGAAGACGGAGTGGCGGTGATTGACAGCCCTGACTGCATGTGCTGCCCCATCTGCAGCAGTACCTGCCCCGAAGGTGCCATCAGCCTCAACAACCGGAATGATCTGCCGAGAGGTCTTGCCGTTGCCGCGAAAGGAGTTCTGAACACATTCGACCCCGGCAAGGTCAGTTACCTCAATTTTGCCCATGACGTGTCCACGGTCTGTGACTGCGCGCCGGTCCCCGGGGAAAAATTCTCAAAGGACGTGGGCGTTTTCGCCTCCTATTCGGCGTTGTCCATTGACGCGGCCGGTACCGACCTGATCGGCGTGACCCATCTCAATGACATCCACGGAGTAGACAGCCTCCAGCAGCTCCATAAGATGGAAGCGCTGGGGCATGACGGTTCCCTGGCACCGGAACTGATTACGGTATAAGTCGCGCGACCGGGCCCGGGCCGTGGACAGCTATCATCCCCGATATCAGCGGCACAGACAAAGCAGTAGGCGTTTGCCTTTAATTGAGCATGATGTCCCCCGTATATCACCCAATCAGGAGGGCTATTCAAGGCGCGATAAGTTCGAAGAGATTTGATTTCGCAGCCGCCTTGTCAAAGGTCAGAATGACCTTACAGCCTGATGATTGCGCGGCGGCGGCAATAAGAAGGTCGGCCAGATCGATTTTTGATTCGCGCCCCAATGCGATGAACCGCCGGATGGCCGCGTGATCCTCAAATTCCAGAATCGGCATTAACAGCAGAGACTCAAAAGACGCCAACACGTCTTTTCTGGCAACGTCGTAAACCGATTCCAGAACCCAGACGACCTCAAGCGCGACGACAAGCGGAACAAATAACGGCTTTCTGCCGGTTTCGGCCCTTTTAAATATCGTGTAAACCGCCTCTGCCTGCTCTTCATCATCCCTGGTCAGAAAACGAATCAGCACATTTGTATCAAGGGCTTTCATGGGGCGTTCTCTTTTATTTTTTGTTTTATCGCTTCATTCATCTCCCGGACGGAAACACGCTTTCGGCCCGGCTTGTACAACGCCCCATAAACTTCATCCACCTTTTTTACCACAGGTTTAAACACAACCTCATCCTTGCCGGTTATAATGAATTCGAGCTTATCCCCCGGCGTAAGTCCCAGGGACTGCCGGACTGCCTTGGGAATCGTGATCTGGCCCTTGTTCGTCAACGGTGCCACAGCC
>JAWOCW010000050.1:0-9827 GCA_046483615.1 Desulfosudaceae bacterium | reverse complement strand
TAAAGGCAATCTTATATCAAAAAATTTCACCCTGCGGGCGAGTCGCCTTGAGCCCGAGCCCCTGGCTCCATCTGCTTTGTTGCAGGACACTCGCGGTAGAATGTAGGGGCGGCCTTCTTCAGGCCGCCCGCTGATCGGGAAGGCTAACGCCTTCCCCTACATTTTCGTGTCCTGCGCCTTGCAGCTGAGCTCAAATCGACTCGTGAAATATCCGGGTTATATGCTTTCTGACAGCCCTGCTGCTGATCGTAGCGGCGCCCGGCGACTGGCCGGAAACACGGTGACCGATCCGCTGGAACCCGGCCGGTGTCTGCCGGGCCTGTGATTGCCCGGTAAGATAATATTCGCCGGGACCGATGGCGCCGACCCTCGGCAAACAAAGCCGGAGGTGGGGCGCTGACAAACATCAACCTCTTTGGGGAGCCTGGACAATCATGGAAAACTTCACCCATATTTACCTGGTCAACCTCGGCGCCGCGGCCGGGCTCATGGTCTGCGGATGGATATACAGCCTTATCAGAAAAAACGTTACCATCGCCGACAGTCTCTGGGGGCTCGGATTCGTTCTGATCGCGTGGCTGACCTTTTTCAGGGTCGACGGGGTGCCGGCACGAAAACTGCTGCTCGCAATCATGGTAACCCTCTGGGGCCTGCGGCTTTTTATCCATCTGAGCACCCGCAACCGGGGTAAGGAGGAAGACCCGCGATACGCCAAGTGGCGGCAGCAGCACGGGCAACACTTCTGGATAATCAGCCTGTTCAAGGTGTTTCTGGTTCAGGCCCTGTTTCAGTGGGTTATCGCCCTCGGCGTGCAGCACGGTCAAGCGGCAACGCAACCGCCGCATCTGACCTGGCTCGATTTTCTGGGCATATCCATCTGGCTGGCGGGGATGATCATCGAAACCACGGCGGATGTTCAGTTGAAAACCTTTCTGGCAGATCCGGCCAACCGGGGAAAAATCATGGACAAAGGGCTGTGGCGCTACAGTCGGCATCCCAATTATTTCGGCGAGTCACTGATCTGGTGGGGAATTTTCGTGATGGTGCTGGCCACACCCTGGGGCTTCTGGAGTGTCATCAGCCCCGCGCTTATCACCTATACCCTGCTGCGCCTGACCGGTGTGACGCTCATGGAGGAAACCCAGTTCGCAGGCAACCCGGCCTACCGCGATTATATCCGTAAAACCAGCGCCTTTATTCCCTGGTTTCCGAGGCGGGACGCCTGACCCGCGGCAGCCCTCGCGATGCCTTCCGTTCTTGACATCAGGCGCCCGTTTTCTTATGCTGAGGTATAGTTGAGCCTGCCGTTTCCCACCCGGGTTTTCCCCCAGAATAAGATGATATTTAACCAGGGAGGCCTCTCATGCCGAGGCAGACGGAAACCAGAAATGAGGTCAGCATTCTGTACATGGAGAACGGGGCGGAAAACGCCCTTAACAGCGAGATGGTCAGCCGGTTCAACGCTTCCCTGGACGAGGATCTGCGGTATATCGACGAGGAGATGGATGTGACCATGTTTAAGGACTGCGACCTGAGCTGCCTGCGGGAGCTCGCCTGATTCATATCGGCCGTCTTGCAGCTGCGCCCAAATCGACTCGTGAAATATCCGGGCTAAGGCAAAAGACGTGCCAGCCGGCAGATTCTTTCTCATTTCATTAATATATTGAAATAATGTTTTAATTTTTTCGCTGAACCATTGCTCTTCATCTCTGTCCTGTAAGGCTGCTTGACGATCTGTCAAAAAATTGTTGAGCTGCCTTTTATCCTGCCAGCTCTTCCGACCGCTGAAAATATAGCCGTCCCGGTTTGTTTCGGCAGATGGTATGGTGTTGAAAAAAGGCGATAAGTTATTGCGAGTCAGAGTTGGGAATCAAGGAAAATCAGGTAAGCGTTTTATGTCAGTCCCAGCTTATCGCGGTAGACCTCTTTGGCCCAGTCCCGCCATTTATCAGAACGGTAAACAATCGCGGCCGGATGGTTGTTAAATTCTTTGTCTCTGGAGATGAAGGTCGAAACCGGGGATTTCGACAATTTTATTATTCGGGCTTCAAAGGGGACGCAAAGTCCGGCATTAATGACAATCTCGGGAGACAGGGCGTTGAGTTCGGCGGCGTATTCCTCCGCTGTTTGAGGGGTGGATTTACCGATTCCGCAGACTCTAGAGAAGACGGTAAACCCGTTTTCCGAAAGTATCCGGGAGGTCTTTCGGGCTTCCCGCCATAAGTCCGGGCAGAAAAGAAGAGCTGTTTTTTTGTGTTTCCTGCTTTTGGAAAATTCAATGATATCCTTGAGCCGCGGCCATACGATATATCCCCGGGATTCCATGATAGCCGCGTTTCTGGCCATGGCTCTTGTTTCAGCGTCCTGAATATAAATTTTTTCCGCCTCTTTGAATATTTCCGGATAAAGGTGAGCCGGACAAAAATCTTTGGTCTGCTTTTCACCGCCGACACACAATTGTTCGAAGCAGGCGGCGCACTGAGCCATTTTCATTGTCAATTCCTTATATCTTTTTTTTGATCATTCTGACAATATCGATCGGCCGGATATGTCTGAGATTGTATTTGAAAGCGCCTGGCGGGTTGGGCCTTCTGGAAAAGAAATTGTCGCCGTAGAAGTTGCACAGGATAGAGGCCGGATTGTGGCCGTTTGATCTGTCTTTGGCGATAAGCGTGACCACCGGCGCCTGGGCGTGCTTCATAAATATGGAGTCGTGACCGGCGCACAAGCCGATGACGCAATTCAGGTCTGTTTTTTCCCTGTTTAAGATAAGCGCCTGGGCTACCGGGTTGCAGGCCACCACCCCGATGTTATAGCCCGTCAGGGTTGTCATGCGATTTTTGCCCGGCACCCCGATGAATTTTTTATTCAGGCTTCCGGTTTTGCACATCACCGAGGCGACCGTAAACCCGGCTTTTCGCAACAGGCCGCTGATGACCCGCAACTCATCGTGGAGGCCGATGCAACCCGCCAGCCCGATTTTTTTGTAGTCCATGAAGCGGGCATATTCGATGAGTTCCTTCAGGCGGTTGTTTTCTTTGGGGCGTATTTGTCGGGCGTATTCGACAAACCCCTTTTCCGAGTCCGGTGGTTTGATGGCTTCCCGAATTCTTTCGGGGCATTCCGCCGGCATCTCACCCGACCCGGTAAAGCAGGTCCGCGTTTGACAACCTGCGCAAGGCATGACGGCCTCCTTTTTTATTTTTCCTGTGCTTCGAGGATGATTTCCGTGGTCAGGCGGGCCACTTGGCCCACCAGGGTGGAGCATCTTTCCAGCATGCCCGCTTCCAGGGCGGCCTGTAAATCATCCGGATCAAGCAGATTGAAAAACCGGCCGAAAAAAGCAGTCTGGAGGTCGGCGCAGCGGCAGGTACCGTATTCCTCCATAAACCGTTCCACCAGTTTTTTTGACAGCAGGTTGGCTTCCACCAGCTTCATGATGTCACCAAAATCTTCTTTATCGCGTCCAAAAAGATAGCTGATCGCCAGCACACCGCCGGAAAGCGCCCCGCAATGACCGTTGCCGGTCAGACCGATGCCGTCGGCCAGGCCGGTGGCGGCTTTGAAAATGTCATCATTGTGAATGTTCAGGGCGTCGAAAATGCCGGCCAGCGCGCATTGCGGGCATCCGCCGCTTCTCATCTCATATTGTTTGGCCGCGTTGAAGGCAGTGTCCAGTATTTCTTCTCTGGTTTTATTCATAGCTCACCTCAATTCTGTGTTTTATTACGGTTGACTCTGCCTGGACGGGTTTTTCCGGCATAGCCACCGCCAAGGGTGAATGGTTTTCTCTCCGGTCTTTCTGGTGTCGCCAATGTAATTCCGGGGTGTTGTCTTCGGTCGGGTTCATGACGGCCTCCTGTCTAATAAATGGGGTCGCTTTACACGATCGTGCAAATTAAAATGTGATAACATGGCTGAAAAGTCAAGAAAAAATCATGACAGTCGCCTGGCCCGGATATTTAATGAAGTTTTTGATAGAAAATTACCTTTATTCCCTCAAACTAAAATGATAATTTGTAATTTGCGAAACAGGGTGATAAAGATTATAATATTTTAAAATACTTAAGCCATTATTTGTCGAAATGTCTTATGAAATATACGGGTTAGGGAGGTCTTTTTATGCCGGAACTTTTTGAAACCACGGAAATAAATCACCTGCGGCTGGCCAACCGTTTCGTGCGGTCCGCTACCTATGAAGGACTGGCCGCGGCTGACGGCGCGGTAACGCCGGCGCTGACGGACATGATGCGCGAGTTGGCCGCGGGCGGGGTCGGGTTGATTATCAGCAGCCACGCCTATGTCAGTCAGGCCGGTAAGGCCGGTCCGGGACAATTGGGTGTTTACCAGGATGAACTGGTGCCCGGGCTCGCTGACATGGCCGGGGCCGTGCGCGAGGCCGGCGGGAAGATCGTTCTCCAGCTTGCCCATGCCGGCTTTCACGCCTTTACCAGGGAAACCGGCCAGGCCGCGGTGGCCCCTTCCGACCCCGGCCTGGCGCGAACGCCCCGGCACGTCCTGAGCGAGGAAGAGATCAGCCATCTCGTCGAAGATTTTGCCCGGGCGGCCCAAAGGGCCCAGACCGCCGGATTTGACGGGGTCCAGATCCATGCCGCCCACGGCTACCTGCTCAGCCAGTTCCTGTGCCCGCACTATAATCGCCGTTCGGATAAATACGGCGGTGTCATTGAAAATCGGGCCCGCGCCGCCGTGGAGGTGCTGCGGGCCATAAGACAGAAGGTGGGGGCGGCCTACCCGGTTTTGATCAAGATGAACTGCCGGGATTTTCACGAAAACGGGCTGGAATTGGAAGACAGCCTCAAAGCCGCCCGGATGCTGGTTGACAACGGCCTCGACGCCATTGAGCTGAGCGGCGGCCTGTTGATCAACAAGGATTTATCTCCCAGCCGCAAAGGCATTCATTCTGAAAAGCAGGAGGCCTATTTTGAGACGGAAGCCCGGGCTTTTAAAGAAAAAATCAAGGTTCCCCTGATGCTGGTGGGCGGTAATCGCTCCTTCGCCGTGGCCCGGCGGCTCGTTTCCGAAAAAACAGCGGACTATATTTCCATGGCGCGGCCCCTGATCCGCGAACCCGGACTGGTCAACCGCTGGAAATCAGGAGACACCGGCAAGTCCGGCTGCGTTTCCGATAACCAGTGCTTCCAGAGTATAGCTGCCGGCCGGGGAGTCTATTGCCTTACCGCGGAGAAACAAGCTGAGTCCAAATGAATTTACGGGTACCACGGAGATGAACCTCATGCTAAGCAGTAATGCCAGAAAATTAAACTTTTTTCTTAAATATTTTATCAAGCCGCCCCAGGTGTTTTTGCCCATAAACCCGGGGGTGATGCGCGGTTTAAGAAAAATCACCCAGGCCGGCGGCAAGCTGATAAATAAGGTGCCCGGGCCTGTTATGGTTCAGAAGATATCTGCCGGCGGCGTTCCCGGAGAATGGTTGATTTACGGTGACGACCGTGACCAGGACAAGGTCATTCTTTATTTTCATGGCGGCGGGTATTTCTTCTGTTCGCCGGACACCCATCGTCCGATTACCTGGCGCCTGGCCAGGGAAACCGGAGCCAGGGTGTTAAGCCTTGATTATCGACTGGTGCCGGAACATACCATGGCTGATTGTCGTGAGGACGCGGTCAGCGCTTTTGTCTGGCTGCTGGAGCAGGGGTATGCCCCCGAAAATATCGTCATCGGCGGGGATTCCGCCGGTGGCGGGCTGACCCTGCTGACGCTGCTGGCGCTTAAAAGCAGGTCCCTGCCTCAGCCGCGGGCGGCTTTCTGCCTGTCGCCTTTCGCGGACATGAGCCGGACCAGCCCCACCTTCAGCACTAATATTCGCCAAAGCCACATGTTTCACCGAAACTCTTTGCAGAAGATGGAAGCATATCTGTCCGCCGGCAAAGATCCTTATGATCCTGAGATTTCTCCGGCCTTTGGTGATTACTCGGGGCTGCCGCCGCTTTTCATTCAGGCCGCGGACTCGGAATTACTTTTGAACGATGCCCTGTTGGCCGCGAAGAGCGCCCGCCGGGCCGGCCTGCAAGTGGAGTTGAAAATATGGCATAATCTGCCGCATGTTTTTCCGATTTTCGCGGATATTATTCCGGAAGGCAAGCAGGGGATAAGGGAAGTAGCTGATTTTGTTAATAAACATTTTGTGAAACTGGAGCGGGCCGCGTAAAAAAAGGCCGGATTCATTTGAACCCGGCCTTTTTTATGATTATGTTGCCTGTCTGGTGACGGTTAGGCGCCCATAAGTTTGAACACTTCACCGGCCATGGGAGTGGCGTAAATCAGAATCAGCGAGACAACCAGCGCGTAAATACACAGAGATTCGATCATAGCCAGACCGATCAGCATGGTCACCGTGATTTTACCGGAGGCTTCCGGATTTCTGGCCACGCCTTCAACGGCGCCTTTCAGAGCGATACCCTGGGCAATACCACAACCAACCGCCGCGATGCCGATGGCGAAACCGGCTGCCGTAACACATGCCACCAAAATTTTGATTGCTTCAATTTCCATTTCTTTTCCTCCTTCAAGGGTTCAATAAATTAATCGATTCGCTTCTTCCTGTCTATTTATAAATACAACAACGCTTTATGTTTCAGCCGGTTGAGAAAAAAAACCGGGGGTAGGCGACCGGGCCGCCAGCGGACTAATGAGCCTCTTCCATGGCGCCGGTAAAGTACATTACCGACAGAATAAAGAAGATAAAGGCCTGAATAAAGCAGACCAGTATTCCCAAGGCCATGATCGGCAGCGGAGCCAGGAAGGCGCCAGCCAGCATGAACAGGATCATCAGCACCAGTTCATGGCCCATCATATTTCCGAACAGACGGAAAGTCAGGGAGAGCACCCGGGCCAGATGGCCGATGATTTCAATGGGCATAATCAGCCAGGCCAGCCACCAGGCCGGTCCCAGAAAGTGTTTGACGTATTTGGCGCCATGGTACTTGATGCCGACAAAATGGGTGAACACGAACACCACCAGGGCGCAGGACAGGGGGGTGTTGATGTCGGCGGTGGGCGGAAAAAATCCCGGGACAAGGCCCATGAGGTTGCTGAAGAAGACATAAATGGCGATGGTCGCCGCCAGGGGAAAAAACCAGCGTCCCTCTTCTCCGGTAATGCTGATCATGAAATCCTCGATGCCGGCAATTACAATTTCAAAAAAATTCTGCAGCCGGGAAGGAACAATGCTGACGTTTTTGGCGGCCAGCGCTCCTGCCACCACCAGGATTATCATGACCACCCAGGAGTAGATAACGTGTTTATAATCATGGGCGAAATGCCCCAGTCCCATCATGTCAAAAATTTTCACGAAAAGAAGGTATGGATGTTCCAACTTAAATCGCCTCCCCTGACAATAGATTTTTAATTGCGTACAGGGTTGCCACCATCATGCTGGCAACGACCACGGACAATCCCGTGACCAGACCCAGCGGGTCAACCATGTGGTTTGAGATCAATAGATAAAGGATCAGGCCGATAAGAATAAAGCGGAAAAAATATTTCAAAATGACCAGGCCGCTGGAGGGCTTGAAGGACATCTGAAAAGTTTTTTTCAGGGTTCTTGATAATAAATGAAAGTTAACGGTAACTATCAGACCACCGCAGATAATGCCCCAGACAAATCCGGCATCCATCAGAATCAGTCCGGATATGACCAGCGCGGCATACAGAATCCAGTTCGTCCTGGTAACCAGGCTGACGAGTCGTTGATCCAGACTGCTGTTGTGGTTGTTTTTTATCATTTCTTATTCGGGTCTTTCTTCGGGCCGTTATTCTGCCGCTCTTTCCGGATATCCCGGTCTCGCAGGTCCTGTCTTTTTACCCTGGCCATGGCATGGAAAATATTGCGGAATCCAGCCGCAATCCCCAGGCCGAGCATGACAAACATCATCACCGGCTGGGTTCCCAGCAGCTTGTCTAAAAATATTCCGGCAAAAAGGCCGATAAAAATCGCCAGTCCGACCGAAAGGCCCAGGCTGCTGTAATAGGCCAGTTCCCGGACAGACTGTCTGGTTTCTTCTTTCATGACAAACCGTCTGGCAAATTAAAACGTATTATTTATCACACTTGCCGAAAGCAAGTCAACTGAAAAAAAGACGGCCTTGTAAAAAGTTCCCTGATCAAGACCATACCACTGGTGTAAGATCCCGGAATTTAAATTTATGTCTCAGGGCAGCCGCTTTCCGACCAGGCTGTTGAGATCGATCTCGCGGGTGTCGAACACCGGGCCGTCCCGGCAGGCGTGAAGATAGTGGTCTTTGTCGCCAGACGGGCGGACGGCGCATCCCAGGCAGGCCCCGATGCCGCAGGCCATCATGGTTTCAACGGAAACCTGGCATTCGATTCCCAGCCGGCTGGTGAGGTCGGCCACGGCGGCCAGCATCGGCAGCGGTCCACAGGCGCAGACCAGGTCCGGCGGGGTCTTGATCAGGTGCTCTTCCAGGGGCGCCGTCACCAGCCCGGCCCGGCCGCAACTGCCGTCTTCGGTGGTGATCTCCGGGGACAGGTCCAGGGCGGCCAGGCGATCCCGGCAGAGAATGTCGCCGTCGCCGCAGCCGCCCATGAAAATCCGGCAGCCGGCCAGGTCCCGGCCGGAGTTGGCCAGGGTCTCGGCCAGGAAGACCAGGGGGGCCACGCCCATGCCCCCGGCCGCCAGAGTGACTTGCCCGACCTCGTCCGGGATGACAAATCCCCGGCCCAGGGGGCCGACCAGGTTGAGGGTGTCCCCGGCCGCCAGGGTGGCCATCGCGCGGGTGCCCGGGCCGACCACCTTATACAATATCTCCAGGGAGGATCTGTCCGGAGAAACCCGGTGGATGGAAAAAGGGCGGGGCAAAAAGGGCGCTTCACCGCCGGACAGCCGGACCATGACAAACTGGCCCGGCGCGGCCGGACCGGCCAGGCCGGGGCTGTCCAGGATCAGCTGGCGGCAGTCGGGGGCCACGGCCAGGTTGTCCAAGATGGTCGCGTTTTGTTGGATCATGATTGTCTACACCACGAAGCCGGCGATGATTTCCTTCATAACTTCGGTGGTTCCTCCGCCGATGGAGAGAATGCGGTTATCCCGGTAAAGCCGTTCCACCAGGTATTCCCGCATGTAGCCGTAGCCGCCGAAAATCTGGACCGCCTCGTAGGTGACCTGGTCGCTGGCCTGGCAGGCGAAGTTTTTGGCCATGGATATCTCCTTGACCTGGTTTTCGCCGGCGTTGATTTTGGCCGCCACCCGGTAGGTGAATTCGCGGCTGGCCTCGACCAGGGTGGCCATGTCCACCAGCTTGTGACGGATGACCTGGAAGCCCTTGAGGGCTTTGCCGAAGGCTTCCCGCTGGCGGGCGTACTTGACTGATTCTTCCAGGGCCATCTGGGCCGTCATGTTGGCCATGATGGCCAGTTGCAGCCGTTCCATCTGAAAGTTTTCCATGATGGTATAAAAGCCCGAATTTTCTTCTCCGATGAGGTTGGCCGCCGGCACCCGGCAGTTGTCAAAGAAGATTTCGGCCGTGTCCGAGGAGAGCCAGCCCATTTTTTCCAGCTTGCGGCCGGTGGCATAGCCCGGGGTGTCGGCTTCAATGACCAGGAAACTGATGCCGTGGGCGCCGGCCTCGCCGGTGCGGACGGCGCAGGTCAACTGGTCGGCCCGGATGCCGCTGGTGATGAAGGTCTTGCCGCCGTTGACCACGTATTGGTCGCCTTCCCGAACGGCCGAGGTCTGGAGATTGGCCACGTCGGAGCCGCCGCCGGGTTCGGTGATGCCCAGGGCGGCGACGCGGTCGCCGGCCAGGACCGGCTTGACGAATTTA
>JAWOCW010000305.1:0-5355 GCA_046483615.1 Desulfosudaceae bacterium | reverse complement strand
TTTTCCGTCTGTTTTATAATATTATTATAATAAGATAAACAAGATGTTATCAAACAGGATTTTTCAGGTTTTTTTTATTTTTCTTTATTAACCTGTTCTTTTATTTCCTGAAAAGATTGATAAAAATTTGTTGAATCAGATTGGCTTATCATTTGCTCAGCTGGTCCTGAAGTCAAACAAAAAAAATCGCGAAATATTTTCAGACGGAGTCATCCGCATGTTTTTCGCGCCAACCTTCTTTCCTTTCCGCCGGGAGAAAGAAAATGACAAAAAAGAAGAAGACCGATCAAGACGCTCGATCCGGTAAAGATCAAGCGGAACAATCCGACGACTTAAACGATATCATGATGACGACTGACGAGGATATGGAGATCCTCGAGATGACGGAACGAACACTTGTCGCCTCGGATGGTGAAAATGAGGAAACCATTGATTTGCATGGCAATGGGGATGATAAGGCGGCTGACCAAAAGGCTTCTGATGACGCCCGGCCGGATGATCAGGAACTAAAAATTTCCACGGATGACGTAATTGAGGCTGGTGATGACGCCCCGGATCTGACAGCCGACCTGGAGCTGGAGGTTGGTGCTGATTCCGGGGAATCTGTGCAGGCACCACCCCCATCTGAACCCGGATCACAGCCCGGATCACAGCCCGGATCGCAGCCCGGATCGCAGGTTGATGAATACGTTTTTGTGGAACCCGAAAAAGACGAAGACACCGGGGCGCCGGAATTGGTTGAAACGGAGGATATGATAGAACCGGAACCAGAGGAGAATGGCAGCCCGGAGTCGGAAGCAGGCCAAGGCGGCAAGTCTTCTCAGGGCAAACTTTTAATAGTTATTGCCTCCTTGATTTTACTGGTATTGGTTATAGGAACGGCTGCCATAATATTCTTTATTCAGAAACAGCCTGGTCAACCCGGTGCAGCCTCATCCGAAAGGGTGAGTCAGCCCATGGTCAGGCCTCCCTCGGAAACCCGCTCCGTGTCCGGGGAAATTCCCAGCCAAAAAGACGAACCGGAAACATCTTCGCCATCCCGGGCCGCGGATCAGCCTACAGACCGGGCTACAGATCGGGCTACAGATCAGGTTACGGATCAGGTTACGGATCAGGACACAGGTCAGGCTGCGGCAACAGCCCCGGTAGTCAGGGAGGAAAACGAACAAGCCACCGCGCCGGCCAGTCAGAATGGAGCGCATACCCTGCGTGATATAGATTTTCAGGCAAGTGACGGAAATGTCCGGATGCGCATTCTGTCCGACAATCCCACTGGAGAATACACCTTTTTCCCCTTGTCTGATCCGGCCAGGCTGGTCATTGATTTGATGGGCAGCTGGAATAAACCTCCCTTTAAGGAGAAAAAAGTGGCTACCGGGTCAATCAGCAAAATACGGCTGGGAGAACATGAAGATAAACTGCGGATTGTTGTGGATCTCAGTACCCGGCAAGCGCCTTCTCCGGATTTTAACACCTCTCCGGAGGGGCTGATCATGACGATACCCGACTGACCGCTGACCCGGTGGCTAACCCGGATATTTCATGAAATATTCGGGCTAACCGGGGCATATCAGTGATTGCCGGGGCGGAAGGTGCCTTGTCCGGTGGCCTCCAGGACGGTACGCCACAGTTTGCTGTGGACATCGACATGTTTGCGTTTGCCTACCGACAGGGCCATGGGGATATGAACAAAGTGGTCGTGCCAATGTCCCACCAGCAGCCGGGTTTTGCCGGCCATGCCGGCATGAACCGCGTCCCGTCCCAGAAATCCACAGAAAACACTGTCATTGGGATTGGCCGGCAGGCTTCGGATCATGTAGCTGGGATCGATATATTTCAAGGAGATATCGATATTTTTCCGGTAGAAATAGGCGTTAATCTCGTCTCTGAGAAATAAACCGATATCCTTGAGCCTGATATTCCCCGAGGCGTCCCGGCTGGTCTGCTCGTCTTCGAAAAATTTCTGGCCGGCGCCTTCAGCCACTACTATAACGGCGTGCTTGCGCTGCCGCAACCGGCGCTCCAGGGCGGCCAGCAGGCCGTGGTCACCGTGCAGGTCAAAGTCTATTTCCGGAATCAGGGCGAAATTGACATCCTGGCGGGCCAGAGCGGCCGTGGCCGCGATAAATCCGGAATGCCGGCCCATCAGCTTGATCAGGCCGATACCGTTGGGATAGGCTTCGGCTTCGTTATGGGCGCCGGTTATGGCGTTGGTGGCTACATCCACGGCGGTATCGAACCCGAAAGACCTGGATATGAGGTAGATGTCGTTGTCAATGGTCTTGGGGATGCCGACCACACTTATTTTCAGATTACGTCTGGTGATTTCATCGTCAATCAGGGTAGCCGCCATGAGAGTGCCGTCTCCCCCGATCATGAACAGTATCCCGATATTCATCCGTTCCAATGAGTCGACGATTTTTTCAATGTCCTGGGGGCCCCGGGAAGAGCCCAGCATGGACCCGCCCATGTTGAGAATGTCGCTGACGTTTTCCGGTGTCAGCTCAATGATATCATGGCCGTAATCCGGAATAAAACCCTGGAGCCCGTAACGGATACCGTAGATATTGCGAACACCGTACCGAAAGTAAAGCTCCAGGACAATGGCCCGGATAATGTCGTTTAAACCCGGGCATAACCCGCCGCAGGTAACCAGGGCGCACCTGACCTTGCTGGGATCGAAATAGATGTTTTTGCGAGGTCCGGATATTTCAAATCCGGCTGGTTTCTCTCCCGCCTCCATTTCCGCGGCGACCGTGTCCGGGTTGAAATTGATAAGGACCCGGTCGCTGTCCCGGGTGAAGTCATTTTTCGGGTCAACATTGGCTTCTTTTAATATGGGGGAATCAATTTTGGCCGCTCCCAGGCTCGATATCATGGTGTCAGCTGGTTTTAACGTCATGCTTGGTAATCCTTAACAAATTTTTTGAGGCGGTCGTCATAAATTGCTTATTTGCCGTTAAAAGTAAAAGCGCCTTTTCCCAGTATGTCATGCAG
This sequence comes from Desulfosudaceae bacterium, assembly GCA_046483615.1. GTDB lineage: Bacteria > Desulfobacterota > Desulfobacteria > Desulfobacterales > Desulfosudaceae > CAYTQK01. The sequence continues at coordinate 2,358 of JAWOCW010000305.1, read as the reverse complement.
ATGCAGAATACCGCAAAGCTGGCCGCTGGTGTCGGTGACCGGCAGGATGGTTATCTCGTGTTTTTCCATGAGGTTGAGGGCGTCGTAAACCGGTTCGTCCGATAAAATGGACAGCGGTTGCCGGATCATGACATCGTCTATGGTCAATTCGGCCAGGGAAGGCTGCCGGATAATCAGGCGTCTCAAGTCGCCGTCGGTCAGAATTCCGGCTATGGCGTCATCCTGGTCGGTGACGATAACGGTGCCGAGTTCATGACGGTCCAGAACCTGCAGGGCCTGAATCAGGTCTGTTTTTTCCGGTACCCGGGGGATATTGTCGCCGGTCAGCATTATTTCGGAAATGGATGAAGCCAGCCGCTGCCCCAGGGCACCGCCGGGATGATATTTTTGAAAGTCAGTGGCCTTGAATTCTTTTTTATTGATCAGGGCCACGGCCAGGGCGTCACCCATGGCCATGATAGCGGTAGTACTGGAGGTCGGGGCCAGACCCAGGGGGCAGGCTTCCTTTTTGACGCCGATATCTATAACCAGGTCGCTTTGTCGGGCCAGGGTGGAAGTCAGGCGGCCGGTAAAGGCGATCATGCCGCAGCCAACCTCCCGGATGCGGGGAAGCAGACGATTCAGCTCCTCGGTTTCGCCGCTGTTGGAAATACCCAGAAAAACATCCCGGGAACGAACCATGCCCAGGTCGCCGTGGAGAGCTTCCACGGGATGCAGAAACATGGCCCGGGTACCGGTGCTGTTGAGGGTCGCCGTGATCTTTTGACCGACTATGCCGGATTTGCCGATACCACTGATGACCAGCCGTCCCTGGGAGCGGCAGATCAATTCAACCGCTTCAGCAAAGTCCTGGTTCACCCGCCGGGATAGAGCCAGCAGTTCTTCAGCCTCGATTTTAAGAACGTCAACAGCCTGCTGAATAATATCAGCGGTTGTCTTATCTTGTTCCGTCAATTTTAATACCGTGCCTTTTTTTATATGTAATCCGCGCCTTCGGGTTTAAGTCATGGTCTTATTTTACTGCTTAATGGCTATTTATCAAGGATAATTTATGGGATTATTTATGATTCCGGAGATACAGCTTCGTGTCCCGCGCCCTGCAGCTGCGCTCAAATCGACTCCTGAAATATCCGGGTTATTGTCCGGAAAAGGTCATGATTTTTTGAACCTGGCGGGCGCTGTCGGCCGAGAGCAGGGCCTGGCGGCGTTGCTCCTCCTTGATGATCAGCATCAATTGGGCGACCAGCCTGAGGTAGCGGCTGTTGGTGTCTTCAGGGTCGGCCGGGGAGCCGGGCAGGCCGATCCCGAAGACCAGCCTGACCGGCTGGCCGTCAAGGGAGTTCCAGGGAACCGCAACGGAGGTCAGGCCGGTGATAATAAACATTTCATCAATATCCGGCCGGGCGGCATGAGGCAGGGCCGCTCCCAGTCCCAGGCCGGTGCTGCCCTGTCCCTCACGCTGGAGAAGAGCGGCTTTAAAGCCCTCCGGATCGCGGACATGCGAGTTGGCGAAAGCGACTTCAGCCAGCCTGGCCAGAATCCGGGCCGGTTCGGTTTCTTTAAGGAAAACAATATTTTTTTCATGTATTAAGCTGGTTATCGGCATGGCTCGTCCTGGCGGCAGGCGGCGGCCGCCGCTAATGTTGTTGATGGCTCTGAAAGGCGATCCGGGCTTCTGTTTCAATCGCAGCCCGCCTGTCAGCGTAACGGGGGGAATAATGGAAAGTACTCAACCTCTTTACTCCGGCCCGGCCGGCTATTTCACCGGCCTGGCGCGCTGTCAGGTGTTTTTTGGCGGCGGCCAGCTCCCGGTCTTCTTCCAGAAAATAAGATTCGATAAAGAGGTGATCAGAGTCCCGGGCAAAGTCAATCATCCGGCTGGTGTTGTCCGGGGTAAAGGCCACGTCCGTGATATAGGTGATGGTCTGGCCGGGCGTGATAACGCAAATCCTGTCGGCCAGAAAACCGAGGCTGTAGCCGGTCGGGCCGGTCGCGGCCGGTACCTCCAGGAAAGTCTCCCGGGGGCTGTTCTGATACAGCATTTTTTTAAATGTTTTTAACCAGGGACCAGGGGCCAGGCCCAGGGAGGTCAGGGCGTTTTTTTTAATATTGACGTGAAAATGTTCTCGGAGCCGGAATCCCAGGCAGGGAGTTCCATGGTCAAGAATTACGGCTGATACTGTCAGGCCCGGCTCCTCCAGGAGGACGCCGTTAAAGACCTGCCTGGAGGGTGGTGCCAGGCTGGCAAACCGGTCCTGACAACGACAGGTCCGGGTGATCAGTTCCCCGGGCCTGATTTCCGTGGCTTTAACGACCAGGCTGTCCGGGTAATTATCGGCCAGGTTCCAGTTGTAGGCG
>JAWOCW010000296.1:0-12129 GCA_046483615.1 Desulfosudaceae bacterium | reverse complement strand
GGAGCCACGCCCCCGACCCGGACCACTCCCGGCGCCTGGTTAAAGGCCCTGAAAATTTCAAATTCACGCCCGGCCAGTGTTCCCGGGACTGCCTCCCGAAAGCGCAAAACAGTAAAATCATATTCAAAGTCCATTCGGAACGCCTGGACCGCGTTGGGGGCCTCATTGACCGCCAGGGTGAAGGTTACCTGTTCCCCGCTTTCAGCCCGGCCATTGCTTACCATCAGATCGCCACCGGCCGCTATTGACGGACAGGCAAAAGCAGAGAAAAGAATTGCTCCCATAAGTTTCATTAACCGGGGCAATAATTTGCCATTGTTTTTGGGTATCATAATTTCCTCCTGGTTCTTCGCCCGGTTAACAGCGGATTCTGGCGCGGCTGTAGGCGGAACCTGAAATATAATTTTTCATTCGCCTGTTTATTATACCTGTAATTATCCTGGCTATGCCTGATCTGTTCTTAAGTGTTCTTAAGCAAGGCTTGTGCCAGCCGGACAATAAAAGTTGTTTTAAATAAATATCAATATGTTGTGGGAAAGGTTTTAAAAACGGGAAGGGTTGTCTGTTTTGGCAGGCAGGATATGTACCGCAAAGCAGTACAAGGAGAAAGCAGCAGCCTGGCAACGCCATCAGGACCAGATACGCGCCATATCACGAGAAGAGCAGGGGGCTTACTTACGGCAGTCGCCATGGTGGGGCACAGGCCGGGCAGTATCAGGAGGGAAGTTTTTACGAAAAAATCAGTTTCTGCTTATTCATCCAGCAGTTTTCTGATTTTTTCCGCCAATAATTGCGGGGTAAAAGGTTTATGGATAAAAGAAAGTTTCTCCTCCAGGGCTTGCTGGTACAGGGAGCTGTCCGTGTAGCCGGACATGCACATCACTTTTAAATCCGGCTGAATTTTCAGCAGGGACCTGGCCAGTTCCAGGCCGTTGATTCCCGGCATGATCATATCCGTCAGCAGCAGTTTCACGGGCCGATAATGACTTTTAAAAAGACGCATTGCCTCCCGGCCTTCGCCGGCTTCCAGCACGCTGTAGCCGTAGTGGCTGAGCATTTTCATGATCATTGCCCGCACTCTTTCTTCATCCTCGACCAGCAGCACCGTTTCAGTCCCATGCAAGTCGGTGACGGCCTTGTCGCTTCTTTTTTCTTTTATGGAATCGTCTTCGGCATATTCTGGGAGAAAAATTTTAATCGTGGTCCCCTGGCCGACTTCACTGTAGATGAGGGTGTTGCCTTTGTTCTGCTTGATAATTCCGTAAACGGTGGACAAACCCAGACCGGTACCTTTCCCTTTTTCCTTGGTGGTAAAAAAGGGCTCAAAAACCTGCTGCTGAATTTCCCGCGGAATACCGGTCCCCGTGTCGCTGATGCTGAGCAGGACATAAGAACCCGGGAGAAGTTCCACCGGACTGATGGGGTCGTCTTCGCTCAGTTCCACGGCGGCTGTCTCGATAGTCAGCCTGCCGCCATCAGGCATGGCATCGCGGGCATTGACGGCCAGATTCATGATGACCTGTTCCAGTTGCCCGGCATCTACCTTGACCGGAGAGATATCGGGCTCAAGCAATAGTTCCAGTTCCATATCTTCGCCAATCATCCGGCGCAGCATCTTTTTTGTGTTACTTATTTTTTCGTTCAGATCAATCTTTTCGGGATTTGTGCGTTGCTTGCGGCTGAAGGCAAGCAATTGCCGGGTCAATCCAGTGGCCCGGTCGGCGGCCTCCTTGATTTCCAGGATAAGATCATGGGAGGGATCTGTTTCGTCGATATCCATCAAGGCGAAATCAGCGTTCCCGATGATGGTCGTCAGCAGATTATTAAAATCGTGGGCCACGCCACTGGCCAGACGTCCGATGCTTTCCAGTTTTTGCGAATGCATGAACTGACCTTCCAGAGCGTCCTCCCGGGTGATGTCCTGACAAATAATCAATTGCTCTTTGCTTTTCAGAATAACGGGAAAAAAAAGGACGACTTTTTCAGAACCGTCTTTGCAGGTGACGGTGCTTTTGCGGGAAAGTGAACCGGCAAAATGGCCCTTTGTCATTCCATCCTGCCAGGCCAGAAGGATCTGATCCCGGTATTCTGGGTTGGGAAAAAAGGCTTTAAGCCATTCTTGCCGGGTGGCGAGGTCGGTTCTGGTATAACCGAATATCTCGGTGAATTTTGAGTTGATGTAATCGATCCGATTGTCGCTGCCAAGCAATAATACTCCGGAAGGCAACTCCTCCACCAGCCCCTGGAATTTTTCTTTTTCTCTGTTGAGGGCTTTTTCCGACTGCCGCAGGCCGGAAATATCGTCGCCGACGAAAATGATTTTTTTTAAATTTCCCTGAGAGTCACGGACCGAGTCACAATTTCCTTTCAGATAGTGAATGTTATTATCTTTGTCCAGCACCCGATAAGCCAGCCCCTTGACCCGGTCAATCTCACCGGTTCGGCCTTTTTGTAAAACAGGATTCAATTGAGCGATATCATCCGGATGGATCAGCTTGAAACCGGATTTTCCCACGATATCTTCGGGGCGGTACCCCAGCAGCTTTTCATGAGAAGGGCTGACATATTCATAGACCCCGTTCTTGTCAAGAATTGCCACCAGGGTATCGGTGTTTTCCATGATCATCCGCAGGTGTTCATCATTTGCCCGGTTCTCTTCCGGCTCCTTACTCCGGGAAGAATCGTACCGGCAGCGATAAGCCATGCCGGAAAACTTCCGCAGCAGATCAAGGGCGTGACCTTGCCTGTCCGACGCGGAGGCTGCTTTTGCGGGGCGGTCCTGGCTCTTGTCTCCCATGTCGCCTGCCTCATTATGTTTTTTTATTCCGGGCTGTCCAGGTCAAAGGCGGTGTGCAGGGTGCGTACCGCCAGTTCGGCGTATTTTTCCTCGATGACGCAGGATATCCTGATTTCCGAGGTGCTGATCATCAGGATATTGATGTTCTCGGCGGCCAGGGCGGAAAACATTCTGGAGGCCACCCCGGAGTGGCTTTTCATGCCCACGCCGATAACGGAAACCTTGGCAATGTTGTCGGCCCCCATGACTTCTTCGGCGGAAATTTTTTGGGCCGTCTCTTTTGAAATTTCCAGGGCTCTTTTAAAATCACCGCGGGGAACGGTGAAGGTCAGGTCGGTGGTGCCGCCGGCCCGGGTATTTTGAATGATGATATCCACCAGGATGCCGGCTTCCGCCAGGGGCGTGAATATTCCGGAGGAAACTCCCGGTTTGTCCGGAACTTTTTTAAAGGTGATGCGGGCTTCATTCTTGGCGCAGGTAACCCCGGAGATTACCACCTCTTCCATGCCGGTTTCCTCGCTGACAACCATGGTTCCCTCCTCTTCATTGAATGATGATCTGACGTGCACGGGCACGTTGAATTTTTTGGCGAATTCCACGGAACGGATCTGCAGCACCTTGGCGCCCAGGCTGGACATCTCCAGCATTTCATCATAGGAGATCGTCGATAGTTTCCGGGCTTTGGCGCAGACGGACGGGTCGGCCGTGTAAATGCCGTCCACGTCGGTGTAAATTTCACAGACATCGGCGGCGATGCCGGAAGCTACCGCCACCGCCGAGGTGTCCGAGCCGCCCCGCCCCAGGGTGGTGATGTTGCCGTCGACGTCATACCCCTGAAAACCGGCGATGAGTACGATATAGCCTTCGTTCAGCAGGGAGGTGATTTTTTCAGAGCCGATGCTGATGATGCGGGCCCGGGTGGCGGCCGAATCGGTAAGTATCTCCGCCTGGTATCCCAGCAAAGAGCGGGCTTTGTAACCCATTTCGTTGAGCACCATGGCCATCAGCGCCACGGTGGTCTGTTCGCCGGTGGACAGCAGGGCGTCCAGCTCCCGGCGGTCGGGATCGGAAGAGGCCTGCCCGGCCATGGCGATGAGATTGTCCGTCACCCCGGCCATGGCCGAGAGCACCACCACCAGGCTGTCACCGGCGTCATAACGCCGGGCCACCCGTTGGGCGACATTCTTGATTTTATCTATATCACCGACCGAGGTGCCCCCGAATTTTTGAACCACCAGACTCATAGCTGCTCCTGTGATTATGGTTTATATAAATTTTTTTTGGACGTCGAGGCGGCCAATCGATTCTTCCCGGCCGCTGGTTACGACAAGCCCTGGATCAGCCCCCGGGCGCGTTCGTTGCGGGCGGTCAGGTCAATGTCGCGGGTCATGACGCCGCTGATGGCCAGGGCCACTTCCAGATCTTCTTGCCACATCTGGTGACCGAACTTGTCCGCCCATTCAATAGCCACCACGGCCGGCTGGTTAAGTATTTCCTCAAGCCCCAGTTCCAGTACCTCAGCGGCGTCAAACAGGCGGTACAGATCAATGTGATACAGGGTCAGTCGCTTACCGGGGTAATGGTTGATGAGGGTGTAACTGGGGCTGGTGACGTAGTGCCGTTCATCCACGCCAAGGCCCCGGGCCAGTCCCTGGGTGAAAGCTGTTTTACCACTGCCCGGCTCCCCTGTCAAGGCGATGATCAGGCCGGGAAAGACTCTTTGGCCGATGGTTTCACCCAGCCGGGCCGTTTCGCGCGGAGATTGAGTCTGGATTTTAAAACAAGTAGCAGGCACAATCATTGCTCGCGTTTTTCTGATTAAGAGCGGTCAGGGCGCGCGGCAAGGCGGCCATGACCTCCGTGGCCAGAAATCCCGGTCCGCCGATTTGTTCGGCGGCCATGTCCGCGGCCGCTCCGTGAAGATAAACACCCAGGCGGGCGGCCCGGCCCGGGGATTGGCCCTGGCCAATCCAGGCCGCGATCATGCCGGTCAGCACGTCACCCATGCCGCCGGCGGCCATGCCCGGGTTGCCGGTCTGGTTGACGAAGATTGTCCCGTCCGGATGGGCGATAACGGTGCCGGCCCCTTTTAAGACCACGTGAATATTATGGGCTTCGGCGAAAGACCGGGCGTGGCCGAGGCGGTCCGCCTGGACCAGGGCCGCGTCGGTCTGAAGCAGCCGGGCCATCTCCCCGGGATGGGGGGTGATAACAACCGGGGCGGCGGCTTTTTTAAAAAGGTCCGGCCGGTCCGCGAGGCAGTTGAGTCCGTCGGCGTCGATGACCAGGGGCACGGGGCAACTGGTCAGCAGCCGGCGCAACAGTTCCTGGGTGGCCTCATCCGTTCCCAGGCCGGGACCCAGGGCCAGGCAGGACAGGCGCGGCAGGATTTCACCGATGGCGGTGGAACAGGTGGCGTCAAATTTTCGGCAGGTTGCGTCTCCCACCGGCAGGGTCATGATTTCGGTCACCGCCGGGGCGACCAGGTGGTGCAGGCCGGCCGGCACGGCCAGGGTAACCAGCCCGGCGCCGGCGCGCATGGCGGCCGTTGCCGTCAGGACGGCCGCCCCGGTTTTGCCCGGGGAGCCGGCTATCACCAGGACATGGCCGTTACCGCCCTTGTGGGCCGCCGCCGGCCGCGGTTGGCAATATCCGGCCACCAGCCTTCCGGTCAGCAGATTCCCGGCCGGTTTTATGCTTTCGGCGATAAAGGGCGGGATGCCGATGTCGATAACGCCCAGGGCGCCGCACAGGTCGGCGCCCGGAAACTGGAACTGGCCGGTCTTGGCATAGCCGAAGGTGGCGGTGGCCCGGGCCTTGACGCAGACTCCGCCGGGCTGGCCGGTGTCGGCGTTCAGGCCGGAAGGGATATCCACGGCAAAAACCGGTTGGCCGGAGTCGTTGATATGGTTGATGACGGTTTTAAAAAATCCCCGGACTTCTTTTTTGAGGCCCGTGCCGAGAATGGCGTCCACCACGAGATGGTGATGGGCCAGGGCGGAGCGGTGGGACTCCAGGGCCGCTTCATCGGGCAGGCAGACGACGGGCACCCCGAGTTTGTCCAGCAGGGCCAGGTTGGCGGCGGCGTCGCCGGAGACCTTGTCCGGGGTGGACAGCAGGTAGACGGTCACCCTGGTTCCGGCCTGGAACAGGTAGCGGGCCATGACAAAGCCGTCCCCGCCGTTATTGCCCCGGCCGGCCAGGATGGCGATTTTCTGATCGGTCGCCTCCGGAAAATTTTCCATCAGCCAGCGGGTGGCGCCGCGTCCGGCGTTTTCCATGAGTACCCGGCCGGGTATCCCGAACGATTCAATGGTGGTCTGGTCAATCTGCCTCATCTGTTCGGCTGTTACCAGGTACATGATTCATAGTTCCTTGATCAGTTGGATCATATCCCGCACCGCCCGGTCCATGCCCACCAGGGAAGCGCGGGCGACAATGCTGTGACCGATGCTGAACTCATCGATTTCCCTGGCGCCGGCAAACCACTTGATGGTGTTGTAGCACAGTCCGTGGCCGGCGTTGATGCCCAGGCCCAGGTCGTGGGCCACGTCAATGGCCTCGCGGATACGGCTGAAGGCCCGGCGTCTGGTCTCGTCGTCCGGTGCTTCACAGAAAGCGCCGGTATGGATTTCCACCATGGAGGCCCCGGTATCTCGGGCCATCCTGATCTGGTCGGGGTCGGGATCGATGAAGATGCTGACCCGGATGCCCTGGTGCTGCAGGGCGGTGACCAGCCCCGCGGCCCGGTCCCGGCCGCGGGTCAGGTCAAGACCGCCCTGGGTGGTGATCTCTTCTTTTGTTTCCGGTACCAGGGTAACCAGGTCAGGTTTCACGCCCAGGGCGATTTCCCTCATTTCTTCGGTAACGGCCATTTCCAGAATCAACCTGGTTTTGATGACATCTTTAATCCTGGTGACGTCCGCGTCCTGAATATGCCGCCGGTCCCCGCGGAGATGGACGACAATGCCGTCGGCGCCGGCCAGTTCGGCCAGCACGGCGGCCGCCGCCGGCTCCGGATAGGCAACTCCCCGGGCCTGTCTCAGGGTGGCGATATGATCGACGTTTACTGCCAGTCCCGCCATGGTATCGGTGCCTCCAATTATTTACCTGATGGGTGTTCTGGCCAGTACGGCCAGCAGTTCATCTGATTTTTTCTCCATAACCGCCGCTTCTTCTCCGGATTGCTCATGATCATATCCGAACAGGTGTAAAATACCATGCACCAGCAGTTGTGTAAAGCGTTCTTCCGTGTTAACACCCATGCCGGCCGCTTCCGCGGCGGCGGTCTCGGCCGAAATGACCACGTCTCCGAGCAGGTCCGGGGTGATATGGGTGAACTCGCCTTCGGCCATGGGAAAGGCGATGACGTTGGTGGGACCGGCGCGATTGAGATAGCGCTGGTTGAGAACGGCTATCTCTTCGTCATCGGTGATGACCAGGGACAATTCCGACTCAGGACTGCCCAAGGCGTTTAAGACGGCCTGAGCCTTCTTCCGAATTGTCGGGACGGTTAGCTGATGACGATTTTGTCTGTTGTCTATCCTGACTGCCATTGCCTTTGTTCCCGTTGGTAGGGGCCGGGTATTCAATGCGGTGATGATATATCCCGGAAAGAATGTTGTTAAAGCTCTTGGCGATATTGTTGAGATCCTTCAGAGTCAGCTCGCACTCGTTGAGCTGGCCTTCTGAAAAAGCCTGGTTGATGATGTCCTGCATGATTTTCTGGATGCGGGAAGGGGTGGGCGAATCCAGGGAGCGGCTGGCCGCTTCCACTTCATCGGCCAGCATGACCAGTCCCGCCTCCCGGGACTGAGGACGGGGGCCGGGATAGCGGAAGTCATTAACGTTGATTTCTTTTTCCTTGTCAGCCAGCTTTTCGTTGGCCTCCATCTGCCGTTTGGCTTTTTCGTAAAAATAGGAAATCAGGCGGGTGCCGTGATGCTGTCGGATGGCGTTGATGATGGGGTCGCCGAGCCGGTATTTTTTTGCTATTTCAACGCCGTCCTTGATGTGGGAAATCAGGATCAGGCTGGACATGGACGGGGCCAGTTTTTCGTGTTTGTTTTTGGCGCCCCTTTGATTTTCAATAAAGTAAAAGGGCTTCTTGATTTTACCGATATCGTGATAATAGCCGCATACCCGGGCCAGAAGAGGGTTGGCGCCGACTTCCGGGGCGGCCGCCTCGACCATGGCTCCGACTATCAAGGAGTGGTGATAGGTTCCCGGGGCCTCCAGCATGAGCCGTTTCAGCAGGGGCTGGTCCAGGTTGGACAGTTCCAGCAGCTTGATGTCGGTGGTGTACCCGAAAATCATCTCAAATATCGGCGCCAGCCCGGCCGTCAGAATGCCGGTCAGAACGCCTCCGGAAAAGGCCAGGCCGCAGTCCACCAGCAGGGTTAGCAGGGCTGTCTCCGCCAGGTAAATATTGAGGGTGGTGACTACCGCCATGTTAAACAGGCCCAGTTTTACTCCGGCCTTGATAAAGACTTTGCGCTCGGGGCAGTACTGCATCCAGTAGGCGGCCATGGTCATGTTGAGAATGGCGTAAACGAAAATCTGGAAACTGTTTTCATATATGGCGGCGACGCACAGCGCCAGGATCAGGGCAAAGGAAGCCGTCAGTTCAATGTCCATGAAAAGGCAGACGATCATGGCGCTGGTGGCCAGGGGAATTACCAGGAAAACGGTTTCCGGACTGATTGAGGGACTGCCGGTCGCGAAAGATTCCGCCAGCACCAGGGAAAACCGGGCGGCCATAAAGGAAAAACAGAGCATGGTGGCGAAAAACAGGAGGGTCTTGTTGTCGGCCAGGGCGCTGTGTCGTTTGCTTTCCGAGTTTCGCAGAAAGATAACCAGCAGCACGATTATGCCCATGAAAAAGGCGCCGATGGCCGGCCAGGCAGATCTTTTGTCTTTAACCCGCTCCGCCAGGCCCTCCAGTTTCAAAATATCCTGCTCGGTAACCCGTTCGCCCTCGCGAAGAATCATTTCGCCTTTTTTGATTTTATACAGAACCGGCTTGATGTTGTCAGCGGCGATTTTCCGGCGCCGTTCCGTCTCGTTGGTATTGAGGGTGAGGTTGGGCCTTATCAGCCGCTGGGAAAAATCAACAATCAGGTTTTTGACCGTGTAGTCCAGGCCTTTCAGCAGGGGTTCGCCGATAATGCGGACCATGGCCTGGGCCTGGTCCTGGCCGTAAAAGTGACGGAGGTTCTGGACGATCTCTTCATTATCGGAACCCACGAATTTGAGGGTAATGCCGGTTCCTTTTTCCTTCAGCAGAACGTCTTTATTGGCGACTACCCCGTTCTGAAGAACTTCCGAGACAATTTTGAAAATGAGATGCTCGATCTCTTCTGAAAAGCCCTCTTTAACCAGGATGCGGTAAGCCCCCTGACTGACATCAAATCCAATCAGATTTTCAAATTTTTCCTTTCTTTCCCAGACGCGGTCGTTGATGGTTTGACTGTCCAGGGGCTTGTCGGCAGTGTAGGCGTTTCTGACAAACTCAAAGCTGCGGGCAAGGCGCTGCCGGATCTGTCCTGTCAACTGTTCATTATAATCATAAACAGTCAGAATCTCCCGGCTGGCCTGCTGTTGTTTATCCCGGGTAGCGTCCGTGTCCTTGATCAGAAAAACTTCGGGTGACTTGATGTTGTCCCGGGCCACGTCACCAGCCTGGTAAGAGTAATAGGGAACAGGCAGAATGGCCGAGGTAAAGGTGGCTCCGAAAACCAGGGCGGTCAACAACAGCAGCAACCACTTAAAGGCGCGGTTCTCATTGGAAATGGACAGAAACTGTTTTAGTGAACGGGTTTGCATAAGAAGCAGCGATTCCGGTTGGTGGAGGTTATCCCTGAGGCGTCATGAGAAGACCCGGCCGAACGATAAAAGCATCATGACCTGAGTTATATTTTAAAAAAGTCATTCGGATATTTCACGCGACGCCCGGAAGAAGTGGCTTGGGGCATGATTCACTTATTATATCATCACCAGCATAATATATGCAACTGACCCGGCATTACAGCCGGTTATTTGAAATATCCGGGTTAGAACCGGGGTTAAAATATTCGGGTTAGAACCGCTCAGTTCTGATCATACCAAGGGATGTTTATAGTATTATGATTCCCTTTGCAAGCAAATTCTTCATCCTTGCCTTTCCTGCCGGCAGGTAATTCCGGCGCGGGATTTCTGCCGGGAGACAGGTCAGGTGTTTCGGTCAGGTGGCTGGGTCCGGGAGCTGGGCCCGGGAGCTGGCCCGGGAGTTTGGTCTGGGGAAGAGCCGTTGTCAAGGTCGCTGGTTTCATAGGCGGCGATTATTTTTTCCACCAGGCTGTGCCGGACTACGTCTTTTTTGGAAAAGTAGACAAAGTCCAACCCTTCAATATTATTGAGTATATTTTTAGCCTCAATTAGTCCGGAAGACTTTCCGCCGGGAAGATCAGTCTGGGTGATATCGCCGGTGATAACGGCTTTGGAATTAAAACCGATGCGGGTCAGAAACATTTTCATCTGTTGGGAAGTGGTGTTCTGGGCTTCGTCCAGGATGACAAAGGAATCATTCAGGGTCCGGCCGCGCATAAAGGCCAGGGGCGCCACCTCAATGACCTTTTTTTCCATGAGCGCGGCAATTTTCTTGAAATTCATCATTTCGTAAAGCGCGTCATAGAGCGGTCGCAGGTAGGGATCGACTTTTTCCGCCAGGTCGCCGGGCAGAAAACCAAGGGCTTCTCCGGCTTCCACCGCCGGCCGGGTCAGGATAATGCGGTTGACCAGGCCCTGTTTAAAGGTGGCCACGGCCATGGCCATGGCCAGGTAGGTTTTGCCGGTGCCGGCCGGACCAATACCGAAAACCATATCGTGGCTTCGGATGGCGTCGATATATCGTTTCTGGGCCGCGCTGCGGGGGGTGATGGGGCGGTTTTGCGGAGTGACGTACACCGTTTCCAGGAACAGGGTTTTTAAATCGGTGCGGTCATCTTCCCGGAGCGCCCGGACGGCGTGGTTGATATCTGATTCATAAAGGGGGTAGCCCGATTCCAGGAGGGTATAAAGCTGATTGAGAATATTTTTGGCCAAATCGGTGGCAATCCGGTCGCCCTTGATAAAAGCGGCGTTGCCCCGGGCGTTGATGGTGATATCAAGGTCTTCAGCGATGGCTTTCAAGTGCGCGCCGTGTTCTCCGAACAGCCGCAGGGCCATTTCCGGATCAGGAAAATCAATTTGCAGTGAGGTCTCTTCCGCTTGCCGCGGCATGGCCGGCCTCTCCTTTCTAACCGTTAAGCTCAAATGACAATCTGCAATTTGAGCAGCATGGTGAAAAATATCATAAAATTTTGAAATACTTAAATGAGATCACTATTGTCCCGAACAAAATTTCAGAATTTCCGAGGTCTCGGTGGAAGTTGTTTTTCTTCGCACCTGATCAAAAAATTTCAGGAAATGTCCGGGCCGGTTTTCCGCCAATTACTTTATATACATGATAAGAAGGGCGCTTGCAAATTACAAACAATATGGTAAACAATTAATAACATGAAATTAAGGATGCAGGTCATATGAACGTAGTTGACATGATCATCGTGGGGGTCGTCTGCCTGGGCATGATCCGGGGAATTTTCCGGGGATTGAGCAATGAGCTGGCTTCGATCATAGGTGTTCTGGCCGGTTTTTATGGAGCTTATCTGTTTTACCCCCGGCTGGCTTCGCGCCTGCCGGAAATGATCCCCGCCGGACCCGCGGCTGACATTATCGCTTTTGCGGCCATTTTCTGCCTGGTGTTGCTGCTGGTTAACCTGCTGGGGAAAATGGTCCGCTTTGTGCTGGGCATTACCATGCTGGGTTGGTTGGACCGGTTGCTGGGGGCGGGTTTCGGAGCCGCCAAGGGCGTTTTGATAGCGGCGGTGGCGTTGTTTATGGTAAGCCTCTTTTATCAATCACCAGTTCCCGTGGTGCGGGAATCGGTCCTGAGCAGTTACGTCGCGGTGGCCTCGGATACCATGGTGGAGGCGGTATCAAGTCAGTGGCACCAGACCCTGAAATCGAAAATAACGGAGCTGCGGAAAAATTGGAATCATCGCAACGGTTAGCTGATACAGAATCACAGATAGAGCGGCTATCAAAAATCATTGCCAGCCTGCGGGGAGAAAACGGTTGTCCCTGGGACAGGCAGCAGACTCCCCGCTCCATAACGGTCTACCTGGTGGAAGAAGTTTATGAGCTCATTGAGGCCATTCATGATGACGAGGCCGGGGCCGTACGCGAAGAACTGGGGGATGTCCTGTTTCAGTTGCTGTTTGTGGCCGACGTATACCGGGAGCGGGGCCTGTTTG
>JAWOCW010000136.1:0-6997 GCA_046483615.1 Desulfosudaceae bacterium | reverse complement strand
CAAGCTCGTTCCCATTCCCCAGGCCATCGGCATGACCGCGCAAAAGATTGATGCCGGCCGGCTTCATGGCCCTGGGCGAATACGCGCCCCGCTGACGCGCCGGGTCACTCTTGGAGCATGGACATGGACAAGCCCTATCCTTCTGTTCCTGATCGGGCTTGTCCTTTTCTGTGCTGCTGCCTGCGCCCCCCTTCCCGGACCGGAGGAGCGGAGGACAACAACGCACCGCCTTGCCGCGGCCCGGGGCTGGCAGCGCCTGGACCTCGCGGCCCCGCCTTTTGTCCTCGCCGCCTTCCTGCCCAGCTCCCTGGCGCAGGGAGGGGCCGCGGACCGGATCCTCACCGTCTACCTGGAGGGGGACGGCCTGGCCTGGCTCTCAGCCACCCGGCGTTGCTCCGACCCCACGCCGCTCACTCCCATGGCCCTGCTCCTGGCCCAGGCGGACCCCGGTCCGGCCGTGGCCCTGGCCCGTCCCTGCCAGTACGGGACGCTTGCTGCCGGCGGCTGCGACAGTCGCTACTGGACCAGCCACCGCTTTGCCCCTGAAGTGATCGCGGCCACGAGTCTGGCCGTTTCCCGGCTCAAGGAATTGAGCGGGGCCGGCGGCCTGCGCCTTGCCGGCTATTCCGGCGGCGCTGCCGTGGCGGCCCTGGTCGCGGCGGAGAGGGATGATGTACGGGAACTCATCACCGTGGCCGGCAATCTTGACCATGTGGCCTGGACCCGCCTGCACCGTCTCACCCCCCTGCATGGCTCCCTGAATCCCCTGGCGGTGGCGCCAACCCTCTCCCGTTTGCCCCAGCGCCATTTCGTGGGCAGCGAGGACACCATCATCCCCGAGCGCGTTGCCCGGGGCTTCCTTGACGCGCAGGGTAGTGGGGCGTGCGTCTCCCTGCAAGTGGTGGCAGGGGCGGACCATTCCCGTGGCTGGGTGGAGCGCTGGCCCGATTTGCTGCGCAGCTCTGTGCCCTGCGGAATGAAGAACGCGGAGTGATTTTACAGCGACCCAGGGAGCGCGGCCAGGAATATTCCTTCTTTTAGAACTCCCGCGCAATTAAGTATCATGTCCCGCGAATTCTTGGCGAGGCATTGACGTCACTGGCCGGATGAGGTTGACATTACCGATTGCCGATTACCGATTTCCGGCTTGAAGCGGATTCGGAAATGTGTGATTATCTATCGACTTGATATTTTACCACTTCGGCAAAAACCGGAACGACCTGTGGCGTGCCGGTGGGAAAAATTCCAGTGCCGACTTTTCAGCCAGCGCAAAACAACTGGTGACTGACATAGTTCATGGCCTGGCATGGCAGCGATCCGGAAGAGAGACGGCCGGGACGGACTTTGCCGTCCTGGACCAGGTCGGGTGGTATCTGAAAAATGAAACGGCTCGTTGATGCTCGTATCTCTTTGATGCGAATCTGTTTGGCTGTCTTCTGCTGCGGCCTTTTGGCTCTGTCAGGCTGCGCCCCGCGTTCCCCTGATTCCCCTGGTTCCCCTGGTTCCCCTGGTTCCCCTGATTCCCCTGACGCCCCAAAAGCAGTACAAGGCCGGATCGATTTGTCCGCGTGGGACTTTACGGCCAGGGGGCCTGTCGCAATCAACGGGGAATGGGAATTTTACCCGGGCAGCCTTTATACCCCCCGCGATCTGAATGATCCGGCAGTGAGGGCGACCAGGGATTTTATTCGTCTTCCGGGGTTATGGCGCGGCAGCACGGCCCAGGGTCACTCCCTGTCTCCCCGCGGGCAGGGGACTTATCATCTCAGCCTGAGGCTTGCCCCTGCCGACACGGCCCTGTCCCTGTATATTACCGGCTGTCTTTCGGTCGGCCGGGTCTGGATTGACGGCGTTCCGGCCGGCGCCAGCGGCCTTCCCGGAAAAGACCGGGAAACGGAGCGGCCGGAAGCACACCTGATCATCACCGATTTTTATCCAGTCGGACAAACAACGCCAATCACCCTGCAGGTGTCCAATCACCATAACCTGCAGGGCGGCGTCAACGCCGGCATCCTTTTGGGAACCCGGGCGCAGATCAGGCAGATGGCCGCCTCGCGGTGGGTAACCGGCGCCTTCATGTCCGGCGCGCTGCTGATCATGGGCCTGTACCACCTGGTCCTTTTTATGGCGCGACGCTCGGAAAAGGCCAACTTCTATTTCGCGCTGTACTGTCTCCTCTGGTGCGTGGCAACCCTTTTCAGTCCTACCTTCGGCTTTTGGATAGACCGGCTCCTGCCTTTTCTGCCCTGGCAGTGGTCCATTGACGGCTCCCTGCTGCCGCACGGCCTGACCATTCCGCTGATTGTTGTTTTTTACCACTCGCTTTTTCCCAAAAAATACGAAAAACAAATCAATACCGCCTATCTAGCGCTGGGCGGGATGTATATCCTCTATATCCTGGCCACCCCGCCGAACGCCTACGATTTGGTGCCGTTCTGGTATTTTATTATCACCCGGACCGCTTTTATTTACCTTTTCGCGGCCTTTGCCCTGGATCTGGCCCACCGTCGGAAAGGGGCTGTTTTCCTGATTCCAGGCTATCTGGCCCTGGCCTATTCGGAATTCGCCGAGATCCTCAATGATCTGAATCTGATCGACGCCACCGGTTACGGCCCCATCGGCGTCTTTATCTTCATCCTGTCTTATTCGTTTTTCATGTCGGCCCGGTTTGCCGCTACCTTTAACCGGGTGGAAAAGCTTTCCGAAAAACTCGAAGCGGCCAACACCCGGCTTCGCCATTTGAATCAGCAGAAAGACGAATTCCTGGTCAACACCGCGCATGAATTGAAAACACCCCTGACAGGGATGATCGGCATCGCCGAAACGCTTTTGGCCGGCGCCGGCGACCGGAACACCAGCGCGGCCCGGGAGCATTTGCGGATGCTGGCGCACAGCGGCAAACGGCTTTCGCGCTTGGTGGGAGATGTCCTCGACCTCTCCCGGCTGACCCACAAAGATATCGCCCTGAACCCCGGCCCGGTCAGCCTTCATGACGCGGCCCAGCGGGTCATGGCGCTTTGCCGAAGCGCCGCCGCGGAAAAACACCTGGTCATGACCAGCACCATCGATCCCGATTTGCCGCTGGTGCGCGCCGATGTCAATCGGCTGGAACAGATTCTGTTCAACCTGGTGGGCAACAGCATCAAATATACCGAGGCGGGTGGCGTTACCCTTTCGGCGGCACCGGAGGACGGCTGGGTCCGGATATTCGTGTCGGACACCGGCATCGGCATTTCCAAAGATGATCAGCAACGCATTTTTGAATCTTATGAGCAAGTATCAATGACCGGATCAACCGCCCCCGGCGGGGCCGGGCTGGGGCTGGCCATCACCCGGCGCCTGGTGGCACTCCACGGCGGAAGCATCCGGCTGGCGTCCGCGCCTGGCCGGGGAAGCACCTTCTCCTTTGCCCTGCCCCTGGAAAAAGGCGAGGCGGTTTCCGCGGCGTCCCGGGAGACCCGGGCGGCCAAACCGCTGCCCCGACCCGAGCTGCTGCCCGAGACGTTGACGGATTTCAAAAAGTGGCATCAGGAAGCCGGGCGGGATTATCAGGTACTGGTGGTCGATGACGAACCCATCAATCTGCACGTGATTGCCGCCTGCCTGCAACTGGCGGAGATGACCTTTAAGACGGCGGCCGACGGTGCCGCGGCCCTGGATCTGATTGCCGCCGGAGATCGGCCCGGCCTCGTTTTGCTGGACATAATGATGCCGAAAATGGATGGATTCGAGGTTTGCCGGCGGTTGCGGCAGCGACATCCGGCCGCGGTTCTGCCGGTGATCATGCTGACGGTCCGGGACCGGGTGGAAGACGTGGTGGCCGGCCTGGAAGCGGGCGCCAACGATTACCTGACCAAACCTTTTGCCCGGCAGGAGCTGATCGCCCGGATCAAGACCCAGGTTCAGCTCAAATCCGCCTATATGGCCATGGCGGAAAACGTCCGCTTGAAAAAAGAGGTGTCGCGACGGCAAAAGACCGAACAGGATCTGCGGCTGATGCAGCAGCGCTTGTCCGGCATGCTGGACACCGTGGAAGAGCCCCTTCTGGCGGTCAATGCCAGCCGTGAAATCGGATTCTGCAACCAGGCCCTGGAAACGCTCAGCGGGCAACCAGCCGGGGCTTTACTGGGCCGCCCCCTGATCGAGCTTCTGGCGACACCGGACACACCGGCCTGCCGGAGCTTGCTCGACTTTTTCTCAACTCCCTTGCTCCCTTTCGGAAAGACAAAGTGCTTCGAGGACATCGCCGTTTCTTTTTCTGAAAAAAAACAAATGGTTTTGACTTTGATCGGGTCCCGCTTAGATATCGGAGAAGAAGCCTTTTTCGTGGTGATGCTGAGATTCGGGGCCGATGGGGGTGGCCGCAGAAACAACGCCGCTACCCTGGCGACGCTCCGGGAACTCAGCGAAAACCGCAAAAAAATTCAGGATCTTGAGAATACCCTCATGGCAGTGGAGACCGGCAGCCTCCACAAACGGGCGGCGGTTCGCGAAGACCTGAAGGCCTTGGACGCCCTTCTGGAGAAAATCGCCGACCGGACGATCGGTACCGGGGCCTCCCCAGACAGGCGCGACCTGGCCGTCCGGGTCATGAACCTGGCCCTGGCCTATTGGATCGAGGCCTCCGGCCTGACCAAGGCTGATCTGGCCGAACAGTCCGGAATCTGGCGGGTCTACATGGAAAAAGACGGATATGTCCGCACCCAGACCCTGGACAAGTATCTGAGCGAGGTCACCCTCCCCCGCAGACCCCGCTGGAAGAACATTTTCGATACCGCCGATTTTGTGCTGTCCACCTGCACCTCGTCGCTTCCTGCCCGCGCCTCCCTCGAGCAGGAACTGGCCCGGCTGAAACAGATGGAGTTATAAACCGGCCCGGGGGCCGGTTGCCGGGCAAGCGTCCGCACTATTTTACTGTTTTTATTCTTTTTTGCTCTTTTCTGTTGGCCTTCTAACCCGGCTTTAAAAAACCCCTGCCGGGCAGCGCCCGGAGAGGTGTTGAGCCGGCGCCCGAATTCCTGATTTATAATAAATTCGAAGAGTTATGCCTATTTTCACGTAAATTAACGTGATTTTTTATTGCGATACCATAAAAAAAGGAAAATAAAGGGCGAACTGCCCTTGGGATTGATGGTTTGGCTTGCAGGGTGAGTCTTAAAAAAAGCAAAGGAGAGACGAAATGAGCCGATATTATCGGTGTTTCAAGTTTAAAGAAACGTTTGGCCTGATTCCCCTGCTTCTGGCCGGGGTCCTATTTCTGGCGTTTCCGCAAACGGTTTTATCGTTTAACGACACAGATGCTGCAGAATCATTCTCGATCGGTACTTATAGTTATTTCAACACCCTCACCGGACAATACCATGAACTTGGAACTTATTGTAACTCGAACACGGTGGGCGGATGGCGTAACGAATTGGGCAGCGGGGCATGGTCTAACCTCGTCAACGGTTTTGACAATGTAATCCAGGCAGGAGACGAATGGACGGGAGGGGGAGCGGCCGGAAATCTTGTCAGCGGATCATCCAACACTTTAGATAGTTCTGCTTATGCTAATGGGGTTATCGGGCGGCACAATACTGTGACGGGCAACGACAATTTTGTTTCCGGTGTTAACAATACTGTGACCGGCAATCGCAACTTCGCCGCCATAGGCGCCACGGTCAGCGGGTCCAACAACATCGGCCTGGGCGTCGGCGCCCAATCAACTGGTCTCAACACTGTGGCCATCGGCAACTTTGCCATTGCTTCGGCTAATGGATCGGTGGCCCTGGGCAACGGCGCGGTCGCCGATCAGGCCAACACCTTTTCCCTCGGTTCATCGAGCCTCCAAAGACGCATCACCTATGTGGCGGCGGGCACGGGCGCTTTTGATGCCGTCAATAAATCGCAGCTCGACGCGGAGGCTTCCGCCCGGGTCTCTGCCGACAATGTCCTTCAGGGAAATATCAATTCCGAAGCCGCGGCCAGGGCTGCCGCCGATACGGCTTTACAAGACAACCTCGACACCGAGGCCGCCGACCGCGCCGCGGCTGACACAGCCTTGCAAAACAACATCGATACGGAAACTGCCGCCCGAATCGCCGCCGACACTGTTCTTCAGGATGGTATTGATACCAACAGCGGACAGATCACCAACAACCGGACCGACATCAACGCCAATACCGACCGGATCGACACCAATACCGCCTCCATCCATACCCTTG
Source organism: Desulfosudaceae bacterium (assembly GCA_046483615.1). GTDB lineage: Bacteria > Desulfobacterota > Desulfobacteria > Desulfobacterales > Desulfosudaceae > CAYTQK01. The sequence goes on along the minus strand of JAWOCW010000136.1, from coordinate 794 downwards.
ACGGCCGGGTGACCATCAACGAGGATCAGCTCGATCATGTCAACGACGCCATGAGTTGTACTCCGGAAGCTGGCGCCGGAGCTCAGGCCGGAGGAGAAGGAAGCCTGGCCATCGGGTACGGTGCGGTCGCCCGGACCCGCGATACAGCCATCGGTCACAATGCCGTGGTGAGCGAAGACGGCAGCGTGGCGGTGGGGGCGGACAGCGCGGTCGCCTCGGAAAACAGCGTCGCCGTGGGGGCGGATGCCCGTGTGGCCGCCCAGGCCGAGGGCGGCGTCGCGGTCGGTCAGAATGCCAGGGTTTCCCGGGGAGCCGCGGGCAGCGTTGCCATCGGGCAGGACTCGGTTGCCGATGCGGCCAATACCGTTTCCGTCGGCTCGGCCGGCAACGAGCGCCGCGTCACCCACGTTGCCGCTGCCGTGGATGATACTGACGCGGTCAACCTGCGCCAGCTTCGCCGGGTGGAAGACAACATACGGTCAGACACAGCGCGCCTCTCCAGCCGAATTGAGGATGTCAACGACCGGTTGGACGATGTGGGGGCGATGGCGGCCGCTTACGCCCATATTGTTCCCAACTCCAGGTCCAAGGGAAACACGCAGATATCCCTCGGCTTCGGTCATTATGAGGGAGCGTCAGCGCTCGCGGCCGGCGTCTTTCATTATGTCAATGACAATGTGATGATCAACGCCGGGGCGTCGAGCTCGTTTGATGAGGTCAGCAGCGGAGCGGGGATCACCTTCGGCTGGTAAGAACTTGGGGACGCCCTTTATATTTTTACATTTGCCTTTTGT
>JAWOCW010000074.1:0-3118 GCA_046483615.1 Desulfosudaceae bacterium | reverse complement strand
AGATAGCCGGAGCCCAGCACGAGGCTGACCTGTTCTGACTGGATTCCGCTGTCCGCATCCAGGTAAAAGCGTTTCAGGATAATATAAAGATAATCGTCATAATCTTCCACCTTGGGCCGCTGCCCGGTATGAACGATGTCTTCCTGCACCAGGGGGTGGATGTTAAACTGTCGGCCCAGGGCTTCAATCTGGCTCACATCATGAATACCGTTAAGGTTAAGCCAGGTGACGCCGTCTTCGGCCCGGTTGCGGCCGGCCGTGTCCACCGCCGATTCCGGAGACGTTTCCCGAATTCCGTCCGGGCCGTAATCAAGGCGACTGATATCGATCGGATCTGTCCGCGGTTGGCCGACATGGACCAGCGTGCCCGGCGAAAGTCCGGCTTTATTGGAAGCGCGTTTGAAAAATCGCATGGTTTCCCCCCTATCCGGGCCAGCCCGAATATTTCATGAATTTTTTTACAAATGATTTTACTCGAAATTGTTATCAATATCAAATCATCCCAAGGCATAACCCAACCCCGATTCCCTCGCCTTATCTTAAGCGCGGCTTCCGGGGCATATGGGGAGGCACCTGGGGGAGCACATCTTTCCTTTGCTTTTCTGGCGGGATAGTGTTATTATATAAGTTGTTTATTCAGAAGGGGCGCGGTCACGCGAAGACCAATTCGGAAAGCGTCCCTGGTTGTTAACCTGGCATAATCAGATGGGCCGGTAAGATGAAAACCGTATTGGTTGTCGATGACACGAAGTTGGTACGATCTGTTTTAACTAAAAAATTAAATCAGTCTGCCGAAGAGTTTGATGTTCTTACCGCGGAAAACGGTCAGGAAGCGCTGGAGCACGCCCAGGCTGTCAAGGTCGATCTGGTGATAACAGATATTGAAATGCCGGTTATGGACGGATTTGAGCTACTGGCTCATTTGAGTAATAATCATCCGGAAATTCCGGTATTTGTCATGACGGCCAATGGTTCTCCGGAAATTCAGCAGCGAATCGACGCCATGGGTTCCCTCAAGTATTTTGAAAAGCCCATGAACATCGAAGCTCTGCTGGCTGCCATCCGTGAAGTTTTTGAATCCAGCGCCCGGGGGGCGGTTAACGGCATCAGCCTGGCCTCTTTTTTACAACTGGTCAACATGGAAAGTAAAAGCTGTACCCTGCGGGTTAAATCCGGTGGCCAGGTCGGAGAGCTATACTGTCTCAAGGGAGAGTTGATTGCCGCCGAAGTCGCCGGTTTGACCGCTGAAGAAGCGGCTATTGAAATGATCAGCTGGGAATCGGCCGTTATTGAAATATTAAAACTGGACAACCAGAAACAAAAAGAAATCAAGCAACCGCTGATGAACATACTGATGGAAGGCTCCCGTCGAAAAGATGAAGCGGAAGCCTCGCAGAAAAAAGAAAAAGCCGCCTCAAAGACGGCCAAGCCGGCCCAGCCCGCCCCAGGTAAGTCCCGGAAAGACCCGGGCAGTGGCAGGACCGGGGATAATGCCGGGGACAGCGGCGGGCATGACGCTGATGATCTTTCCTCTATGTATCAATGGGAATAACCGGGGGATTAACGGGATTAAGCGGGGGATTAAGCGGGGCGCAATAATTACCACCCACCGGGGTCACGCCATGGCCCCAACCAGTCTGAATCTTCAAGCCTCATCTTCAAAACCTATATCAATAGAACATTTCAAAATTTTGGTACCAGTACACCCGCGAATAAAACAGCTGCCCCCCCCTGCTAAACCTCGGTTCTGTCTATCAGTTTTCGGATTGTCCGGGTCAGGCTGATCTGATCCACCGGTTTCATCAGGAAACTGTCTATGGGAAGATTCTGGTCGTCGAGCTGACGTATTTTTTCACTGAAGCCGGTGCAGAGGATGATCGGTATATCAGGCCGGATGGCCTTAATGGCGTGGGCCAGTTTGTCGCCGGTCATTTGCGGCATGGTCAAGTCGGTGATGACCAGGTCAAACCGCCGCGGTGAAAAACGGAAGGCCTCCAGCGCCTCGATGCTGCTGGTGCGGATGATTACCTTGTAGCCCCGGCGCTCAAGGACCTGATACAGCATTTCGGCAATGGGGAGCTCATCGTCTACCAGCAGAATGGTTTCCGTGCCGGTCGGCAGGGGGGTAACAGCCCGGGCCGGTCGGGCCGCTGAACCGCTTTCGGCCAGCGGCAGATAGACATGAAAGGTGGTCCCTTGGCCCGGATCACTGTAAAAATTTATGTGACCATGATGGGATTTGACGATGCCATGGACAACGGCCAGTCCCAGCCCGGTGCCGTCTTCTTTTTTCTTGGTCGTAAAATAGGGCTCAAAAATTTTATCCCGGTCTTTTTCGGGTATGCCGGAGCCGGTATCGCTTACCGCGAGACGGGCGTAGTGGCCGGGCCTGATATCCAGGCTGGTCTTGCTGATATCCTTGTCAAACTGAACGGGCTGAACCGACACCTCCAGCAGGCCGGATTGATCCCTCATGGCCTGGACCGCGTTGGTGGCCAGATTCATTATTATCTGGTGCAGCTGAGTGGGGTCGGCATTAACAATCAAATCCCGTCTGGATATGTCTTCCTTGAATTCAATCGAAGCGGGAATAGTGGCCCGGAGCATTTTTAAGGCTTCTTTGACCAGGGGGGTGAGGGCCACGGGCATCTTTTCCTGTTCTTCCCGCCGGCTCATGGTCAGAATCTGTTTGACCAGTTCCTTGGCCCGTAAACCGCCCTTTAACACTTCCGACAGGTTTCTATGTAACCGGGTATTTTCGGCGACCCGCTCCAGGGACAGTTCGGTGAAGCCGATTACCGGGGAAAGAATATTATTGAAATCATGGGCGATACCGCCGGCCAGGGTACCGATGGATTCCATTTTCTGGGCCTGGCGGAGCTGAGATTCGAGCTGTTCCCGTCTTTGATGCTGGCGTTCTGCCTGGAGGTGCGCGTTCAGAATCGGGGCCGTCTGAAAGGCGGCCAGCTCCAGCAGTTTTCGGTCATTTTCCGTGTATCCCCCGGTTTTGTTGGCGACCGCGAACTGACCTATCAGGCTGGAACCGTGTAAAACAGGGACTATCAGGGCGTTTTCCAGGGAGAGGTGCCCCTGGGGGAGGCACAAACCCTGATTGGCG
>JAWOCW010000069.1:0-9005 GCA_046483615.1 Desulfosudaceae bacterium | reverse complement strand
TGACCGGCCGCCCGGAGCGCCGGCTGGATCATCTGCCTGATCCCGATCATATCGGGGTGACACCATCCCGCCTTCCCCATATCAAGCCCAAATTACGTGTTGCCGTGGATGATCGCGTCAAGCTGGGAGCGCTACTTTTTTTTGACAAGCGCCGGCCGGATATCTGTTTCCTGTCGCCCGCCGCCGGTGTCATAGAAAAGATTGATTTCGGGCCGCGGCGGGTTATCCGGAGTATCGTCATCCGTCGGGACAAGGAGGAAGAAAAGGAATCCTTCGACGTCGTTTCCCCGGAACGCCTGGAGGCCATAACCCGGGCGGAACTGGTCTCTCACCTGACGCGGGGCGGTCTGTGGCCGCTGCTTCGCTCGCTTCCTTTTCGCGACCTGGCCGACCCGGAAACGACTCCCCCGGCCATTATCGTCACTTTGAGCAATCTTGATCCCTTTCATCCGCCGGCCTCTTTTTACCTGGAGAACAATCACCGGGAGTTCGAATTCGGCCTGGCCGCCCTGGAAAAGCTGGGCCCGCGGGTATTTACGGTGGCCGCCGGCGACCAGGACGGCCTGCCGCCGGAACTGGAGTCCCGCCTTACCCACCGGCTGTCGGGAAATTATCCGGCCGATGATCCGGGGGTGTTCACCTATTATACCCGCGCCACGGCCGACGACAACCGCGCCTGGTATATCGACGGCGGCGCGGTGGCCCTGCTGGGAAGGTTTCTGGCCGAGGGGCACTATCCCGTCAACCGGGTGGTGGCCGTCTCCGCTCCGGATCGAAAGCAGTTTTTGGTTACCCGCCAGGGCGTGCCCGTGAGTCAGCTGGTGCCCGGCCTGGAAGAGGGCAGCCGGCGCTGGAGCTTTCTGGCCGGGGGGCTCTGGCGCGGTTCCCCGGTGGGGGCGGACGATTACCTGGGATTTTACGATACCGCCCTGACCGTTCTTCCCGCCGGGGATCAATCCGAGTTCCTGGGGTTCGCGCGGCCGGGCTGGAACAAGCCCAGCCATTCCCGGACCTTCCTGTCTTTTTTGAACCGGGGCCCTTTTTCGCCCGATACCGGCCGGCATGGCGAAGAGCGGGCCTGCGTCAACTGCGGCAGTTGCGCCGAAGTCTGCCCGGTTGACCTTCTGCCCCAGTTTACCTTGAAATGCGTCCTGGCCGGAGAGGTCGAGGAGGCGCTGGCCCACGGCCTGCTGGACTGCGTTGAATGCGGTCTGTGCGCCTATGTCTGCCCCTCCAAGATTGAATTACGTCATCTTCTCAGGCAGGCCAAAGTAGATTATTATAATGAAGATCGTTAAGAACATATTTGATTCCCAGCGTCGGCATTTTCAGGAGGGCGGCCGCCTGGCCCTGATAGCTCCCCTGTTTAACGCCATGGAGACGCTGTTTTTCATTCCCGGCCAGGTCAACCGGCATCGACCCCATGTCCGGGACAGCCTGGACCTGAAGCGTTTCATGAGCATGGTCCTGCTGGCCCTGGTGCCCCCGTTGCTGTTCGGTATTTACAATACCGGCTACCAGGCTTCGCGGGCGGCCGGGCTGTCCGTAGACGGGATGGCCGTCATGGGCCGGGGCCTCGGCATGGTGCTGCCGCTTATCATTGTTTCCTACGCGGTGGGGCTTTTTTGGGAATTGTTGTTTGCTTCCATCCGCAAACATGAGATCAGCGAAGGGTTCCTGGTGACCGGCCTGCTTTTTCCGCTGACCCTGCCGCCGACCATGCCGTTATGGCAGGCCGCCCTGGGTATCTCCTTTGGGGTGGTCATCGGCAAGGAGATCTTCGGCGGTACCGGCCGTAATATCTTCAATCCCGCCCTGACCGGCCGGGCTTTTCTGTTTTTCGCCTATCCGGTGCAGATGTCCGGAGATTCGGTCTGGGTGGGCAGCCTGGCTTCCGGCGCCGCCGACGCGGTCACCGGGGCGACTCCGCTGGCCGTGGCCGCCCTGAGCCGGGTGGGGGAGAGTATTGAAGCCGCCCTGGCCGGCGCCGACCTGTCTTTCTTCAAACTCCTGCTCGGCAATTATGCCGGCAGTATCGGCGGCACCTCGGCCCTGTGCTGTCTGATCGGGGCCGTTATCCTGGTGGCCGTGGGCGTGGCCAGCTACCGCATTATCCTGGGCGGTGTCATCGGCGTCCTGGTTACCGGCTGGCTGCTGAATCTGCTGGCCGGACCGGCGGCTCAGCCCTGGTACGGCCTGAATCCTTTTTATCACCTGGTCATGGGCGGTTTCGCTTTTGGTATTGCCTATATGGCTACTGATCCGGTTTCCGCCCCGGGCATGGATTCCATGAAGTGGATCTATGGTTTTATGATCGGGCTGTTGACCGTGCTGATCCGGGTCTTTAACCCCGCTTATCCCGAGGGGGTCATGCTGGCCATTTTGTTTATGAACCTGTTTTCGCCCCTGCTGGACCAGGTGGCCGTGTCAACCCGGCTGAAAAAGAGGATTCCCAATGTCTGACGGTTTCAAATCGCTTCTGTTCGCGCTGATTTTATGCCTGGTCTGCAGCCTGGTGCTGACCGGCGCTTCCGTCGGTCTGCGTCCTTACCAGCTTCGGAACATGCGGATTGATCGTCAGAAAAATGTCTTGAAATCGGTGGGACTGATCCAGGCGGACAAGAGTTATACCCCGTCAGAAATATCCCGGATATATGACGAGCGCATCCGGTGCCTGCGGGTGTCGCCCTCCGGCGAACGGCTGCCGGCCGACAACACCAATCCGCGGGAGATGGCCGTCTATCTCAACATCCGGGACGATAACACCATTAAAAATTATATCATCCCCATCAACACCAAGGGGCTCTGGGGCGATATCAAGGGCTATCTGGCCATGGAGGAAGACGGCCGGACCATCGCCGGATTTACCGTTTACAAACATTCCGAGACGCCCGGCCTGGGCGGCGAGATAGAAAAACGATGGTTCCAGGAAAATTTCGCCGGCAAAAAGATCGTTAATCAGGCCAATGAGTTCATGTCCGTGGCCGTGGCCAAGGGAGCGGTGGAGGACCGGGTCCCCGAAGCCAGGCAGGCGCATTACGTCGACGGCATCAGCGGAGCCACCCTGACGGGCAACTACCTCAGCCGCGGCCTGCACGAGGTGCTGCGGCAATATGAACCGGTTTCGGTCCGGTTTCGTCAGGACGAGCTGCGGAAGCTGCCGCCGGGGCAGGGGCAGTGCCAGCCGGAACAGGCCGGCCGGCCGGAGTAAACCTTTTTTTATAATCAGTCAGGTGTTGTCATGAAATTAACCAGGAGCCGGTCTTTTAAAATTTTCGCCGAGGCCGTCTGGACCAACAATCCCATCAACATTCAGATGCTGGGTATCTGCTCCGCCCTGGCGGTGACGGTCCAGTTGCGGACGGCCATTGTCATGGGGCTGGCCATGACTTTTGTGATCTCCTGTTCCAACCTGATCATTTCCCTGCTGCGGGGGATCATGCCGCGAAATATCCGGATCATCGTGGAACTGGCCGTTATCTCCTCTCTGGTCATTCTCTGTGACGAGTTTTTGAAGGCTTTCATGTACGATGTCAGCAAAGAGTTGTCGGTGTTCGTGGGCCTGATCATCACCAACTGCATAGTGCTGGGCCGGGCCGAATCCTTCGCCCTGAGCAATCCGCCCCACCTGGCCCTGGTGGACGGGCTGGGCAACGGCCTGGGCTACGCTTCGGTGCTGGTCATTGTCAGCGCCATCCGGGAACTGCTGGGATCCGGCAGCCTTTGGGGCCAGGCGCTCATCCCGGAGGCCTTTTACCGGGCCGGCTACGAAGACATGGGTTTCATGCTGGTGGCCCCGGCGGCCTTCATAATTATCGGGCTGCTGGTCTGGTTGCAGAAAGCCATAACCAGAAAGGAGTAAGGGCGCGGGAGTAATCATGGAAAATCTGCTCAGTATTTTCATAAATTCGGTTTTTGTGGGCAATATCCTGCTGGCCTATTTTCTGGGGATGTGCTCCTTTGTGGCGGTGTCAAACAATCTGGAGACGGCCACCGGCCTGGGATTTGCCGTGGTCTTCGTGCTGACCATCACCACCCCCCTGAACTGGCTCATCTTTCATTACCTGCTGGCGCCGGGCGCTTTGGGGTGGGCGGGCCTGCCCGACCTGGACCTGAGTTTTCTGAAATTTATCACTTTCATCGCCGTTATCGCCGCCATGGTGCAGGGCATTGAAATGGTCATCGACCGTTATTCCCAGTCCCTGTACACCGCCCTGGGCGTTTTTCTGCCGCTGATCGCGGTCAACTGCGCCATTCTGGGCACCTCCCTGTTCATGGTGGAAAGGGAGTATGATTTTATCGAGTCGCTGGTCTTCGGCCTGGGGGCCGGGGTGGGCTGGATGCTGGCCATTGTTTCCATGGCCGCCATCAGGAAAAAACTGCGTTACGCCGATGTCCCGGCCGGCCTGGAGGGGTACGGGCTGACCATGGTGGTGACCGGGCTCATGGCCATGGCGTTCATGCTGTTTTCCGGGATTACCCTGTAGCCCGGATATTTCATGAAATATCCGGGGTAGCCATATTCAGGAGCAAGTAAATTGGTTTATGTCGTCAGCTTCAGTGTTTTTACTTCGATCATCATGACCCTGGTGCTGTTTCTGCTGCTGCTGGAAGCCCGGGTGGTCCCCCGGGGCAAGGCCAGCCTCGTCATTAATGATGATCCGGACAAGGCCGTTGAGGCACCCCTGGGGACCACCCTGCTGTCGGCCCTGTCCGCCGCCGGTATTTATCTGCCTTCCGCCTGTGGCGGCGGCGGCTCCTGCGGCCAGTGCCGCTGCCGGGTGGAGGAGGGCGGCGGTGATATCCAGCCCACCGAACTCAGCCACCTGTCCCGCCAGGAAAAAAAAGACCAGATCCGCCTGGCCTGCCAGCTGAAGGTGCGGCAGGACATGCGCCTGCGCCTGCCCGAGTATGTGCTCAGCATAAAAAAATATTCGGCCACGGTGGTTTCCAACCACAACGTGGCCACCTTTATCAAGGAACTGGTGGTGGAGCTGGATAAGGGGGAAACCCTCGATTTCAAGGCCGGTCAATACATGCAGATTGATATTCCGGAATATGAGCTCTGTTTCACCAGTTTTGACGTGGCCGACCGGTACCTGGCCGCCTGGGAGAAGTTCAACTTTCTGGATCTCTGCGTCGCCACCGATGAACCGGTCTTCCGGGCGTACTCGCTGGCCAATCCCCCGTATGAAGAGAAATTGCGCTTTACCGTCCGGATCGCCACCCCGCCGTCGGATCGGGAAGACCTGCCGCCCGGGTTGGGCTCCTCCTATGTTTTTAACCTCAAGCCGGGCGACCGGATAACCCTCAGCGGCCCCTACGGCGATTTTCTGGTGGATGAAGACAGCCGGCGCGAGATGTGCTTTGTCGGCGGCGGGGCCGGCATGGCGCCCATGCGCTCTCATATCCTGCATCAGCTCAACGGATTGGGCACCAGTCGCCGGATAACCTTCTGGTACGGGGCGCGTTCCCGGCAGGAGATGTTTTATGACGAGGAGTTCCGGGACCTGGCGGAGCGGTTTGACAATTTTTCCTATTACGTGGCCCTGTCCGAACCGGAGACGGAAGACAACTGGACCGGGCTGACCGGTTTCATCCACGAGTGCCTGTATGAAGAATATTTAAAAGATCATGATGATCCGGCCGAGATCGAATATTACCTGTGCGGCCCGCCGCCCATGATCGCCGCTCTTGAAAAAATGCTGGACAGTTTAGGCGTGGAGCGTGATATGATCGCCTATGATGAATTTTAGCCCGGATATTTCATGAAATATTCGGGCCAGGAAAGGAAATTTAATTAATGTCTTTCAAAACAACCAGATACCGGTTACCGGCCTGGCTGGCCTTTGGTCTGCCCCTGGCCCTCTGGATATATACATATATTGATCATGGTTTTTTCCTGTCAAGCGGTGTTAATGTTTACCGGGAATACCGTTTGATCGAGAATTTGACGGTCGCCTTCCTGCTGCTGGCCATTATTTTTCTGGTGCTGTGTTTCAAACAGACCATGTCCCGCGTTGAGAAAATATGGATCGCGGTCCTGTGCCTCGGCGCGATTTATTTCATGGGCGAGGAGATAAGCTGGGGATATCACTTCATGTCCCACCCACCGGTCGATCCGTGGGGAGGTATCAACGAACAGGGGGAGCCCAATCTTCACAACCTGCCCGGCATCTATGGAACTGTTTTTGACCGGTTGCCCCGGCAGTTATTGTCAATCGGCGTGATTGTGGGCGGCCTGCTGGGGCTTTGGGTGGATCGCCGGGAAGAGTGGCCCCGGACTTCCTTGTTAAGGCGCCTGGTTCCGGGCGGCGATACCTGGTTGGTGGCCGTGCTGGCCAGCCTGGTGGCTGTTCCGGAAAAAGTTCTGGACCACATTCTGGTCCGGACCCCGCAAATTTTTGTTCTGGGTAATGACGCCGGAGAGCTGAAAGAGTGCCTGCTGGCCCTGTTCATAGCGTTTTATGCCTATGGCCTGCGGCATAACCTGCGCCGGAAAGATTGATAGCCGGAGAATATTGATCAATATTTCCGGGGATATTGGCGGTGATATGCAGAGCTTTGGCCCCATTTCCTGTTTTTCACCATATTTCCAAAAAAGATTGACACCCGCCCCGATTCTTGTTAAAGATCTTACGTTCTAAAATAACCACCGATACCATCCTTTTTTAATTAAACATATAAACAAACAGCGGGAAAGGTACAGCGCTTTTCTCCAGGTCGGATTCCTGAATGGTCGGCAAGCAGCGGGCTCTTTGCATAGCTGGAAATTGTTGTCCGGCCCTAACCTGCGCATGGGGGTTGATTATGACAAAACGTCTTATACCCGTTTTGATTGGTTTGCTTTTTATGGGGGTGGCCGCGTTGCCGGCGGTGGCCGGAGATGACGGCCGGAGTTTGTTTGACGCCGGCGTGTTCGCCTATGAAAACGGTGAATATGACACGGCCGAAGAAAAATTCACCAAAGCCCTTGCGGCCGACCCGGGCAATCCTCTGTACAGCTATTATCTGGGCAAAACCTTTATCAAGCTTGAAAATTTTCAGCAGGCCGCCGTCCACCTGGACACCGCCCAGTCCGCGGACTTCAGTATGCCCGGCCTGAAATCCGACTGGGCTTTTGTCAATTACAAGCTGGCCAATTATGAAACCGCCGCTATCGTTTTTACCCGGGTGGCGGAAAAAGAGCCCTCCAACGCCCTGGCCAGGTACTATGCCGGCATGTCCCGGTTCAAACAGGAAAAGTATGAGCAGGCCCTGGAGCACCTGGAGGCGGCCGCGCGGATGGACACTCCCCTCCGTCATAACAGCGCTTATTATGCCGGTGTCTGTTATCTGAAAATCGGCCGGTCGGACACCGCCGGCCGGCGCTTTGAAACCGTGGCCGAAGAGTCATCCGATCGCAAGCTCATATCAGCGGCTCAGATTCAGCTCAAAAATATTCGCCAGAAAAAGCGGGAAGACCGTAAATATACCCTTTCGGCCAGCCTGGGCTGCGAGTATGACGACAACGCCCTGCTGGAACCGATTGATGAAGACGATTTTTATGAAAAGGAAGAAGATTTTATCACCACGGCCAGTTTCAGCGGGGGATATGATTTCATCAAGACTTCGACCGCGGTGCTGGGCGCGGGCTATAGTCACTACCAGATGTGGTACAGCGACAATCCCGAGTATGATCTGACCGGCAGCATTCTGGATATTCACGCCCGTTACCGGTGGAACTCGGTCACTGCCGGGCTGATCTATAAACCGGCTTATTACTGGCTGGATTCCTCCAGCTACCTCATGCGTCACACGGTTACCCCGTCTGTCTCCTGGCAGTGGCAAAACACCCGGACGGAACTTTCCTACAGTTATAAACGCAACAATAACATGTATGATAATGACGAGGACGGCCACTCTCACGGCGGCCTGCTGCGTTTTCTGTATGTTTTACCTGAGGAAAAGGGCCATTGCCGGGCCGGTTTCGGTTATGAAGTCAATTCGGCCCAACATGATGATTATGACTGGGACCGGATCAAGACCGAGCTGGGTTTATCGTTGAACCTCTGGTGGGGGATTACCGGCGGCCTGACCGGCCAGTGTCGGTTCAAGGAGTATGATCACAAAGATTCCGTCTATGGCGTCCAGCGGGATGATACCAAGTATATCGGGAATGTTTTCGCTGAAAAATATTTCTACCGGGACATCCTTTCCGCCACGGTTTTGTATGAATACACGGAAAATGATTCCAATATCAGCTATTATGAATTCCGAAGTAACGCCGTCAAGTTGTTTCTGACAGCCAAACTGTAAACAACAGGAGTCCTGGGTGATGACACATTCCATTGAAAAAAGATTTCTTATGGCGTTGCCGGCGGTGATGGTTCTGGTGGCGGTACTGGCCTGCTTTTCTCCGGAGGCCGCTGCCCGGGCAATCATTCCGGACAACCTCCAGATAAAAGCAACCTATCGCCATGGCATGGGACAGGCCGTCGGCAAGGTGACCGAGTCCCGGCCGGAAGCCTATATCATGCATTCGGATCGCCAGTACGGCTATGTCGCCAAAAGAGGTCTGCCGCTTTACAACGGCGACACCCTTTTTACCAGGGACGGTGGCAGAATGGCGATTACCCTGAAAGACGGCAGCGAAACCAGGCTGGCCGCCAACTCCAGCCTGGTCATCAATAAGAGTGTCTATGATCCGGAAGGCGGCAACCGCCTCTCCTTTTTTGAGATGCTCTCCGGCAAGGCCCGCTTTCTGGTCAAAAAACTGGCCGAGTACAAGCACTCCCGGGTCAGCGTCAAGACCGCCTCCTCGGTGGTTGGCGTGCGGGGTTCGGACTTTATCCTGGAAATCAGCCAGGACGGCAACCGGACCATGATCACGGCCCTGGAAAATACCGTCCTGGAGGTGGTCGACCCGGTCAACCCCTTGCAGGAGCCGGTCATAGTGACTTCTTTTCAGCAACTGGTGACCGTGCTGGGTGAAATCATGGGTTCTCCCGAGGATATTCCCAGAG
>JAWOCW010000283.1:0-4439 GCA_046483615.1 Desulfosudaceae bacterium | reverse complement strand
ACCGAGGCGGCCGCCCCCACGGTTTTTTCAAAAACCGTCAGGCGACCCGCCATGCTCTCCACGTCTTTCCTGATATCCCGGGTTACCTCCCGGATGGCCCGGTCCGGTGCCAGCAATTCCATGTCATACAAAACGCTCTTGTAAAACCACAATCGCTTTTCCAGCAGCCAGGCCCGTTTTTCCAGCGGCGGAGAACCGGATCCCTTGAAAGAGAGATACCCCCGAACTGTGGTGTGAATCAGCCGGGCCAACCCCGGACCCAGTTGATAAAACTCTTTCCGATAAGCTTCCCGTTGCAGCTTTTCCGCTTCGTGAAGCGTGAATTCGGGATGATACAGCCAGGGCTGCTTAAAGGCGTGCCGCTCTTCGTAGGGGATGCCGTCGAGGATGCGGTTTTCCCGCTGGAGACGGTCGAACAAAGGGGTTCCCGGAGCCGGGGACAGGTAAGCAAACTGGCTGAAGTCCGGCCTTGCCGCGAGATGATCGTCAATATCCTCCCAGACGTTTTGGCGGGTATGCTGATCAATCAACAGAATGGAAGAAAGAATGACCCGGACGCCCCATTTTTTCAGGTCATTCACCAGGACCGTCATGTCGGCGTTGGCGTTTTTGGCATATGTCTGGAATTTGCTTTCACGCCCGATCCAGATGGTGTCAATGCCCATTTCGGCGATCTGACGGGCGGAAAATCGCAGCAGGGTATCGGCCGAGCCGAAGGTGCCGAAGGAATACGGCTTGCCGTGGGCCATCATCAATTCCCGGAGTTCACGAGCCCGCTCGACATGAGCGGTAAAGTTGTCATCACCCAGAAGCCCCAGGGCAGTCGTCTTAAAAAGTCTTTCCAGCCGCCGCATTTCATCGAACAGGGCCTGTCCGGTTTGATAAAAAATAAGATGCTGGCGGCCGAAAAAATGGGTCGTGGAACAAAAATCACAGCCGCGATCGCAGCCCAGGGCGGTCACCAGGCAGGGCAGGTAGCTGTTTAGGGGGATCCCCAGCACCTGGATGGTCCGGTTGCCCACGTCCGGGTGAACAAATTCGTATTCCGGAGAAAACCCCAGCAGCTCCCGCATGAACCGGATGCCTTCCCCCTGGCAGATGTAATCGACTTCAACCGTTTTTTCCAGATCCGGCAACATGGTACAGAAGCCGCCCAGAATAATCCGGCTGCTCGGCGCTTCCGTGCGGATGGCTTCCGTCATGCGTTTGACTTTATAAAAATTGGGAATAATCGATCCAATTCCGATATAATCGTATCCTTTTCTGATCTCTTTTAAGAACCTCTTCCAGTCCGGAAAATCAAGCACCGTTATGTCGGCCGGGACATTGGCGGCGATCAGGTGCAGGCCATAGGTCGGATAATGAATCCGGGGAGAATAAATACCCTGGTAACGGGTGATCTGATTGTGGAACAACTCCGGGATGGATTCCTTGCGGCTGTATATATCATCGATGGCAAAGGGCTTGAATGGCCCGGTCAGCAGAATTCGGGGGGTGACGGTCATGGCGGAAATGTCCGGTTCAGTTGATGATACGGCCTTCGGCGTAACGGATAATTCTTGAGATCCTTTTGACGGAAGGATGAGTCAGAAGATTAGTTACCACCGGGGCCACCTGCTTGATAAGATTTTTTTTGATTCTGGTTCCCATCCAGGGATGGAGCGAAATCTTCAGATCCTGCCGGAAAATCAGATTAAGCATCAGCATCAGCACATGGGGAGGGGCCAGGGTTCGACGGAGGATGCTGGGCAGCGCGTATACATTTTTATAGATATCGGCGTACATGGCATCAATCTCGGCGGCGCTCATATTTTCGGTGTCAAACAGGGCGTGGGTGCCGTCGTAAAGATGCCACTGCCTGGTCAGATCAACCCCCCTGGCCGTGACCTTATCATACAGCGGGGAAGCCGGCACGGGGGTCAGAATATAAAGCAACAGAAGCGGCACCCGGGCGCTGTCGCAGAAACGCCTGATACGAAGCGCCGTGCGGCTGTCATCATGTTCAAAACCAACGATCATGCTGACCCAGGGTTCGATATGATGGCGTTTCAGATTCCGGATGGCTTCCCGGGCGGATATGTTCAGATTGACTTTTTTTCCGGATGATTGCAGGTTGGCCGGGTCAATAGTTTCGACGCCGATATAAAGGAACAGACAACCGGCCGCGGCCGCGGCCCTGACCATTTCCGGATCATTGGCCGCCGCCAGATTGAACTGCCCCCCCCATAATTTATGGAGCGGTTTCATTCGTTCAAACAGTTCCAGGGCATAGGCCCGGTCAACCGGCAGGTTGTCATCAATAATAAACAGAAAAGGGCCGGCCTGTTTCATGTCCGCGATTACGTCGTCTAACGGTCGTTTTCGATGACGACGGCCGTAAAAGGCCGAAACCGAGCAGAAATCGCACTGATGGGGACATCCCCGGGTGGCCTGCACCGGATAAAAAGGACCGATATAGTTGTCCATCTTCAGCAGGTCATAACGAGGCGCCGGCAAACGCTCCAGCTCGTCCTGAAAGTCCTGGCCGTAAATACCCCGGAGCCGGCCGGCCCGGGCATCATCCAGAATCCGGTCGATCAAGCCTTCGGCTTCTCCCTGGACAACGGCATCACAATGTTCCAAGGCTTCTTCCGGCAGGGCCGAGACGTGAAAACCGCCCATGACAACCGGCACCCCGCGGTTCCGGAATTGATCGGCGATCCAGTAGGCCCGGGGGGCGCGGGAGGTCATGGCGGTTATCCCGACCAGGTCGACCGGCTCGTCATAATCAATTGTTTCCAGGCCTTCTTCAATGATTTCGACCTCGTGCTGCCGGGGGAAAAGGGCCGCCAGGTAAGGCAGGGTCAGACCGGGAATCAATTCCCGGTGGAGTTTGACCGGTTCTCCCCGGGCATCCAGGTGCCCGGGATTAATCAGTTTGATTTTCATGATACGGTTTTTTTAACCTCGCCCCCATGCCCGGAGTCCTTCAGAAATAGCCTGATTGCCCGGGAGATGTCCGGATTAAACAGCCAGGCTCAACACCCGGTCATACACCTCCCTGGTCTCCATGTCAATACGGTCTGCCTCCCGCTCCGACCAGGGACAGGCATAATAATCCGGCTCCGAGATTTGAGCCGCCTGATCCGCAATGGTCTGAGGTGATACCGCCAGTTCACAATGGTCATATATCCGTGTTAAGGTCTTTTCCGGAGAGCGGCAAAGCCCCTCGTAAGACACCGGCAGGACGGCCTCTCGCAGCTCCCCGTCCCTGGCCAGAAGATCGGCCAGATACTGATAAACCGAACGCCAGAGAAGTGTCAGACCCGGCACCTCCCGCCCCGCCTCCCATAATTGACTAACGCGATTGACCGTTTCCGGATTTCCGGTATTAACGGGCCGTCGGTCCAGCCCGAATTCAAAATGCCCGGTCCGGCGCATATAATTCAGGATTCTGGGATCATTTTTCTCGCGGCCGCAGAAATGGCGATGCTGCCGCCATAAAGAGGCGATATGACTGACCGGAGAACGGACCGGTATTATAAACCTGGCCCCGGGAAGCAACCGCCTCAAATATCCCAGGCGGGTGATATGATAATTAGCCTTGGACACATAGCGTTCGCCCTCACGGAGAAACAGGATCTTGCGAATATGATCCCGGTAAAACTCTTCAAAAGACGGATAATTATCACCAGCCTCAAAAACATGGCTGATCCCCGGCGAATGGCAATCCGGGAAAAAAGACATCCACAGGATCTCTTCCATGGCTTCCGGACTTTGACTGGTGATAAGAATCCGGTCCCCGTGAAACCGTTCCACCGCCCGGTTGTCTTCGGAACCGGCCCGGTCCAGAAAGCGGTTCCACCACACCGGGGTATGCAAAAAGGGGTAATCCCGGTAGCGATGAGTCGCGGTTTGGCCCTGAGCGGCCAGGCATTCCAGGATGAGGGTGGTGCCGGAGCGGGCCAAGCCAGTAATGAAAACCGGTCGGTCAATCCGCCTTCCACCAAGTTCTTCGGCGTAAAAACGGGTTTCCCTGTTTCCCAGCCATTGCCACCAGCCGGGACAGCCCGCGGCCAGACGCCCCAGGCAGTTTTCAAATCCGGACACAGAATATTTATCACGGGAGTTTTTCATGCATTACGACTTAATCCGAAGACGATCGGCCCTTCCGGGACTGATTGGCGTCACAATCCGAAGCGGCCTCATTTAAAAACGGCAATTCATCTGAGGTAAATCGCATTGCCCCATAGACCCCGCCTATGCTTTCTCCATCAAACATGGTATTGACATACTTCCAGACGACCTCTTTATCCGGGGTCACTTCATATATGGTACCGCCGTTACTTTCCGTTACAAGGTAGTTCCCATTGGGAAGACGTTGCTGAGAACCGCATGTCAATGAGACAAAACTGTCTGCCTGTCTTAAAAATGGAGGCATACCCGCCTTAAAATCAGCC
>JAWOCW010000270.1:0-3053 GCA_046483615.1 Desulfosudaceae bacterium | reverse complement strand
CTGACGCCGGAGTCAAACCAGACGTCCAGGATATCTTTTTCCCGGATCAAGGCTTCGCTGCCGCAGGACTGGCAGGTGTTTTCATCCCCGAGAAACTCGGCGGTCTCCCTTTCAAACCAGACGTCGGAGCCGTGTTCCCGGAAAAGTTCGTAAACGCGGTCCCGGATGGTTTCATTCATGTGGACGGCGCCGCATTGTTCACAAAAGAAAACCGTGATGGGCACGCCCCAGGTTCGCTGGCGGGAGACACACCAGTCCGGCCGGTTCTCGATCATGCCGTAAATGCGTTCCCGCCCCCAGCGCGGGATCCACTGGACGTTGTCGATCTCCGCCAGGGCTTTTTCCCGCAGGCCGGTCTGGTCCATGGTAATGAACCACTGGGCCGTGGCCCGGAAGATGACCGGTTTTTTACAGCGCCAGCAGTGAGGGTAGGAGTGGCTCATGGTGGTCTGTTTCAGGAGGGCCTGGTTGGCGGCCAGTTGTTCGATGATGTCGGCGTTGGCCTCGAACACGAAGCGGCCGGCAAATTGCTCCACCTCCTCGGTAAAACGGCCCTGATCATCGACCGGAGAATAGATTTCCAGATCATAAACCCGGGCGGCTTCGTAGTCTTCGGCGCCGTGTCCCGGGGCGGTATGAACGCAGCCGGTACCGGCCTCCAGGGTGACATGCCGACCGGTGATGACCAGCGAGGAGCGGTCGTACAGGGGGTGGATGAATTTTTTGCCTTCCAGGGCGCCGGCCGGGAACCGGCGCAGCACGGTATAGTCCTTGATGCCGAAAGTGTCCAGGCAGGTTTCGACCAGCTCGGCCGCCAGGATGAGAAGGCCGTGTTCGGCGGTCTGGACGGCGGCGTATTCAAAATCCGGATGCAGGGCGATGGCCAGGTTGGCCGGCAGCGTCCAGGGGGTGGTGGTCCAGATGACAATGGCGGCCGGTTGAGAGGCCGCTTCCGGAATAACGGCCGAGAGATCATCACCGGCGGCAAAGGCCACGTAGATGGAAGGCGTGGTCTCTTCCTGGTATTCGATTTCCGCCTCGGCCAGGGCGGTTTCGCAGGTACAGCACCAGTAGATGGGCTTTTTGTGCCGGACCAGGTTGTGTTTGATGGCAAAGTCGCAGCACTCCCTGGCGATGACGGCCTCGTATTCATAGTTCATGGTCAGGTAAGGATTGTCCCATTCTCCCATGATGCCCAGCCGCTTGAACTCTTCCCGCTGGATGTCGATGTATTTTTCAGCGTATCGGCGGCAGATACCGCGTTTTTCGGTCTGTGAAATCGTTTTTTTCTTCGGTCCCAGCTCCTTGTCCACGTTGTGCTCTATGGGCAGGCCGTGACAGTCCCAGCCAGGAACATAATTAACGTTAAGCCCCGTCATGCGCTTGCTGCGGATGATAATATCCTTGAGAATCTTGTTCAGAGCCGTTCCCATGTGAATCCGGCCGTTGGCATAAGGAGGACCGTCATGAAGAACGAATTTGGGCCGGTTGGCCGAAGCGGCCTTGATGGTCTCGTAAAGCTTCTCTTCTTCCCATCTTTGGAGTTGTTCCGGTTCACGCTGCACCAGCGAGGCCTTCATGGGAAACCCGGTGGCCGGCAGGTTCAGCGTTTTCTTATAGTCCATGGCTTGGCTACCTCAAAAAAATTATATAAAAACGAATGGTTGAAAATCAGGAACGCTTCGTTTTCGATCGCACCTGAACTGGCTTTATGTAAAGCACAAACGCCGCAACTGTCAAGGGATATATGGAAAATCAACCGGTTTGTGCTCGGCGCGGTAGTGGATCGCACATGAAGGCAGTCCAGCGGCTGCGGGAATGGTTCAAGATCAAGGCGCGGCGCCTTTGGAGGAATGCAGCGTACATTAAGTACGTGAAATTCCGAGAAAGGCGTCGCAACGCCGATATTGGACCATTCCCGCAGCCGCCCTCCTAACCCGGATATTTCACGAGTCGATTTGGGCGTAGCTGCAAGGCGGCCGATATGAAGCTGTAGTAATCTACCGCGAATATCGGCCAACGACGCAGATGCGTCCAAGGCGACTCGCCCGCAGGGTGAAATTTTTTGATATAAAAATGATTTTATTCCGCAAAGTCAAAAGACAATTTGTAATTTTGGAATGGCTGCTAAATGCAATATAAAAAATTGAAATAATGCAATAAAGTAATGATTTTCAAAAAATTTCATGAAATATTCGGGCTAAAGGTTGGCGGCATGAGTCATGATGGCCTTGTTAATGCTGACCTTGATCAGCGGGGCGTACAAATCGTGATGGCGATCGGTAAAGGGCAGAAAGGTCAGGGTGATATGGCGCGGTTGGATGGTGATCCCGGGCAGTTGCGGAATCCAGGTCCGGCCGGGTCGCAGCACGGCCGCCAGAATTATTTTCATGCTTTCCACGGCTTCGCCCGGCGGCAGGGTGACCGGGTAGAGGGGCCGCTTGTCGATGGTTTCGGAGAGGACTACCTCCGGCTGGATCAGGGAGAGCTGCTTGCCCAGGCGGAGAAATATCCTGGGGCGGATTTTGAAGGCCGGGGTCCAGAAGGCAAAGGGCTTTTTCTCCCAGCCGGGCTGGACGGCCCGGGGCAGGTTGGCCAGGTGGACCAGGTCGGCGTAGGATGCCAGGTCCACCCCGTTGATGTCGGCCTCGATTCGCCAGAAAGGCAGCAGGACGCTGTCTCCTTCGTCAGTACCCTCGACACAGCCGTAACGAATCCGGGCCAGCCGGCCTTTGTGGGGTCGCCACAGGGAGTCGCAGTTGCGGCAGACCAGGGCCAGGGATTCGGCGTTCCCCTCCAGGTCCCAGCCGCAGTGGGGGCACAACCCGGAAATAAAACTGGTTTCCTTTTCCGGCCGGCAGGTGGCCAGGCCGTCCAGGTCGAAATCATCGGAAAGGCTCGCGGGTATGGGTTCATCCAGGACGGCGTCGTACAGGGCGCGGTCTTTCAGGTAGATCGGGGTGTAAATCAGGCTGATCATCTCTCCGATATACTCCCGGAAGACGATGGCCTCATTATCCCGGCCGTTCACGAACTGCCGGTCAAAATCAGCC
>JAWOCW010000187.1:0-12916 GCA_046483615.1 Desulfosudaceae bacterium | reverse complement strand
CCTGTCGTTCGGGCAGGTCCGGCACTGGCAGAACAGCCGGACGATTTTTGAGCATGCCGTCAGGATCAACCCCGATAATCCCCGGGCCCGGGTCAACCTGGGTGACGTCTATTTACGGGCCGGTCAATCTGCCCGGCCCGTAAATAGACGTCACCCAGGTTGACCCGGGCCCGGGGATTATCGGGGTTGATCCTGACGGCATGCTCAAAAATCGTCCGGCTGTTCTGCCAGTGCCGGACCTGCCCGAACGACAGGGCTGTCAATATTCCCAGCACCAGGGCCGCCAGTATCACAAACACCGTCCGGCCGTATGGCTTTTTTCCCAAGACGTCGCCCGCCAGGTAGGATACGGCCATGAAAATGCCGGCCAGAGGGAGGTAGGCGTGCCGATCAGCCATCGGCCGGCCGGAACCGATCATCATCACGATAACGGGCAGGATGGCCGCCAGGTACCACAACCAGCCAAAACCGATCCAGGGCCACCGCCGGGACAACCAGAGTACGGCGCCGGTTACCAGGGCCAGCAGAAGCAGAAAAAAGCCGGCTTCCACCAGGCTGCCGGCAGCCGGATAGGCCCGTCCGATGGTCAGGTTGGTGGGCGCGACCGTCTTGAGCAGGGGCCAGAAGATATAGGGCAGCCCTTGGGGGTGGACGCCCCCCCCGGCCCCGACGCCGGCTATCAGTTTATCCGGGTTACTCAGTAATTCCAGGAGATAGGGGGCCAGGGCGATCAACAGAAAAGGCAGTTTTTCAATAAGCAGAAACATCCGGCCGGTTTTTTCGGCAAGCTGCTTTATAAGGCCGGCCGGAGGCGGAGAGTCGTCAGCAGTGTCTTGCGGCCCGGTCTGCCTCTGGAATCTTTTCAAGGGCCAGTAATCAAGGGTCAGCATCAACAGGGGGCCGACCACCAGGGTGGGTTTCCCCATTAATCCCAGTACAAAGGGAATAAACAGGAGCAGGTACCGCTTCAGGTCCGGTTTCTTCGTATAATGGACATAAGCAAGCAAAGTGGCCATCAGGAAAAAATCGGCCATGATGGTGTTGATGTTGCCCAGCCAGCAGACCGCCTCCACGTTCAAGGGGTGAACCGCGACCAGGCCGGCGGCCGGGCCGCTTTGGGGGAGTTTGCCGGTGGCGCCTTCCATTAGAAAAAAAACAAGGATAACGGTCAGGGCGTGGAAAAAGAGCGAGAGCAGGTGGTGAAGACCGATATCATCACCAAAGAAATGCCACCTGGCCATATTGGTGATGATCGTCAGGGGGATTTTATAAGGGACATGTTCCGGCTGATCGATAAAGGCCCGGTAGATGTTGGCCGGGCTCAAGGATCGCGTCAGGATGGGGTTATCCACCATGATGAGGTGGTCATCATAATGGATATAATCATGATGCCGGATCTGTCCGTAAATTGCTATCAGCAGCAGAAGCAGTAAGAAACAGATGATTGTTTTTGTCAGTTGACGGGGCATGGAAAGTCCGTTCGAAATTTTTTTCAGGAATTATCCGGGTCAACCAGCGACTGATAATAAGGCGTTGCCCGGATATTGGCCAGATCCTCATCGGTTTTGAGCAATTCCCGGTCGGTGAGTCCGGCTGCCACGCTTTTTTTGAGCCAGTTCACCGCCTCGGCCTGATCGTTTTTCAGGGCGTACAGGCAGGCCAGGTTATAGGCGATGCTGGCGCTGCTGTCGGACCGGTGTTTGAGGAGGTTTTGATAGACCTCGATGGCCCGCTCGTGTCGCCCCTTGTTTTTGTAAAGGCGGGCCAGTTGAACGGCCGCCTCAACCCGGCCGGGATCAAGCGACAAAGCCTGTTTAAACCGGGAGAAGGCGGCCCCGGTTTTATCCCGGCCGGCCATGATGAGGCCGATGCGGTAATGGATATCGGCGGCCCCCGGATAACGAGGGGCAATGGCAAGGGCTTTTTTGTAATGGGTCAGCGCCCTGGTCCAGGCTCCATTTTCAAAGAAGACGT
Organism: Desulfosudaceae bacterium; assembly: GCA_046483615.1. Classification (GTDB taxonomy): domain Bacteria; phylum Desulfobacterota; class Desulfobacteria; order Desulfobacterales; family Desulfosudaceae; genus CAYTQK01. The sequence goes on along the minus strand of JAWOCW010000187.1, from coordinate 10,942 downwards.
CGGCCATGTTGCGGTGGGCTTCTGCGAAATCGGGTTGATACTGCAAAGCCAGGGTAAAATGCTTCAGGGCCTGGTTGGGATCGTCAGCGGCCAGCAGTACTCCCAGGTTGTTGTGCGCCTGGGGAAAGTCGGGATTTATCTTCAAGGCCCGGTTGAGATGGTGGAAGGCTTCGACGTGGCGGCCTCGTTCCGCCAGGGCCCGGGCCAGGTTGTTATGCGCGGCGTAATTGTTATCGGTGACGGCCAGGGCGTGTTCGAAAACGGTCAGGTCGTTTCGCCAGTAACCGAGCTGGTGCCGGGAAGCCGTCCCCAGAGCAAGCAGGAGCGCCAGTCCCGCCAGGCCGATCAGGGGTTTTTTAAAAGATTTTTTTTCCAGGAAAGCCGCCCCGCCCCAGACAATTACCACGAATATGCCGATAGCGGGCAGGTAGGCATAACGGTCGGCCATGGCGTGACTGCCGATACGGATGATGCCGATGACCGGCAGCAGGGTTATGAGAAACCAGAACCAGCCGACCGGGGCATAAGGCTTGTCCGGCCGCAGGTCGATAACTTTTCTGCTGATCGCCAGCAATAACAAGGCCGCGGCCAGGGGCTGCCACCAGGGCAGATTCGTCCGCCAGGGGTAAAAAATGGCCAGATCAGCAGGCCAGAAGAGATGCCCCAGGTAAGCGACGTAATTGACCAGGGCGTTGGCTAACCTGGGGAGCAGGGGCGTTTGCGCCAGGGAGGAGAGGGCGCCCGCCTGCTGCTGGGTGATGACAGAGACCAGGCTGATGATTATCGCCGGCGCCAACAGGGGCAGTTTCTCCTTGATCAGTCGGGCCGCGCCATCCTGCCGGAGCCTGTTCAGGGGCCAGTAATCCAGCAGCAGGAGAATAAGCGGCAGGGTCACCAGGATGGGATTGGCCATCAGGCCCGACAGAAAGCAGAGCATGATCACCAGGTATCTTGGCGGGGACGGCCGCCGGGTGTAACCGAGGTAAGCCAGGATGGTCAGCAGCCAGAAAAAAGACGCCAGCAATCCTTTGCGGGCGGCGATATAGGCGACCGCTTCCACGTTGAGCGGATGCAGGGCGAACAGGCCGGCCACCAGCAGGCTTTTATAAAAAGTCCCGGTCATGAGACCCAGGATCAGGAACAACAGGATGGTATTGGCCAGGTGGAGGAACAGGCTGGTCAGGTGGTGCCCGGCCGGGTCAGGTCCGTATAGCTGGCAGTCGGTCATGTGAGACAGCCAGGTCAGGGGCATCCACATGCAGTCCCCCATGCTAAAGGCCCGTTTGATATTGGCCGGAGTCAATCCCTCCGGGACCCGGTGACTTTCCACGAAAAAAGGGTCGTCCATGTTTAAAAAATCATGACCGGCCAGCGGATAAAAAACTGCCGTGACCAGGGCGGCCAGAAACAGGCAGGCTGCGATTGTTTGATAATAACGACTCATAAGGCGGCCGGTTTTAACAGGTTGTTTTCTGCGAGATTAAGTATGATCAAATTCGTTTCAGTTTCAACCATAATTTCCGCAGGCCCCGTTCCCCGCGGGTTAATTTCAGGGTCGCCCGCAGCCGGACCGGGTGCAGGTAAAAATAAATATAGGCGATTTTTTTTAATAAGAACAGCCTGGCGGGACTGATTTCGTGATTGCTCATGGGTGGACGTTTGACCCGATTGGGATCATAGTCGTCCAGCCGGGCCGGCGGTGTCCAGCCTTTGGCCACCAGCCCGTCAAACAGAGCCGAACCGGGAAACGGGGTGGTGACGGAAAAAAGGGCTTCGGCCAGTCCGGAGCGGGCCGCGAATCGGATGGTGCGCCAGACCTCCCCGGTTGTTTCCGTGGGCGCTCCCAGCATGAAGAATCCGAACACCTGGATGCCCAGTTGATTGGCCTGGTCAATCAACCGGGTAATGTCGCTCCGGCTGATTTTTTTATGGTAAATGCCGTTTCTGATGCGTCCGGTCACGGATTCGATACCGATTTTGATTTTGACCAGTCCGGCCGCCTTCATCTGTTTCATGGTGGCATAATCCAGGGTGTCGGCCCGGGTATTACAGGCCCAGGCAATATCAATTTTCTGAGCGATCAACTCCCGGGAAAATTTTTCCAGCCAGCCGGGCACCACCGCGATGAGATCGTCGGCAAAGAAAAAAGCGTTCAGGCCGTAAGTTTTTTGAAGATACCTGATATCCGCGATGACCCGTTCCGGAGTCCTGATTCTTACTTTGCGGCCCAGGGTTTTTCTGACCGTGGGCTGGCAGAAAGTGCAGTCATAGGGACAGCCGCGGGAAACGGTCAGGGAAATCCCCCGGGCGTCCGGCCGGCAGGAGTCGAGCTGGAAAAAGTTGTCCATGTATCCTTTGATGTCAAACAGGTCAAAGGCCGGCGAAGGCAGGGCGTCGATATCGGCAATCAGGGGGCGGGGCGGGTTCCGGCGGATAAGACCGTCTTCTTTATACCAGAGGCCCGCAATGCCGTCGAATTTTTTGTTTCCGTAAAAGGCCTCCAGGTACTCTTTAAAGGTGATTTCTCCTTCGCCCACGCAGACGGCGTCAAGACATTCTTCCCGGATAACATCAGCGGCCGCCATGGTGGCGTGGGGACCGCCGGCAATAACCAGAGAACCCTGATCTCTGGCCAGGCGGGCTGCCTTTAAAGCGTTGGTGGCCAGCAGGACATCCATGAAAATACCGGTAACATCCGGTTTGAACCGGGCCAGCGCCGCCTCGACATGCTGCCATGAGGGAGTAAAACTGGTGTCGATCACAATTATGTCGATATCCGCGATCTCTTCCCTGATATAGGCGGCCATGGTGGCCAGGCCGGTGGGCAGTTCTCCGGAGGGGTAGCGGAACCGGGGGAAGATCAGGGCAATTTTTTTCATGGGTGTCAAAAAAGACGGTCTCGTAAAAAGTTCCTACCTTGTCATTCCGGCGAAGGCCTGAATCCAGAACCATTTGATTTTATAGGACCCCGGCTTCCGCCGGGGGTGACAAAACATGCGCCGGGGTGGTGAAATATGGCCAAGTTCGATTTTTACGAAGCCGCTAAAAACGGCGGCTTCGTAAACTTTCTCTATATCCGGGCTAAGACCATAAAAAATACAAGCCGTTGACGAAGCAGAGTCAAATAGCATATTATAACCTGAATTCAGGCGGGCGTTGTTTTTTTACGGCCTTAATTCTTACGTAGACTACCATGCCTCATTATTAGAATATTTTCAATGAGTAAAATAAAATCAAGCAACCCGGACCGGCCGACACATGGATACCCGGAATATTTGTAAAAAAAGAACTGCCTGCAGGATCTGCGGGACGGAAAAGCTGGTGCCGGTCCTTGACCTGGGCCGGCAATGCCTGGCTTCCGTGTTTGAGTCCCCGGGATCTCCGTCATACCTGCGGCGAAAGTATCCCCTGGAACTGGTCCGGTGCGCCGATCCGGAGGGCTGCGGCCTGGTCCAGCTCCGGCACAGCATCGCCCCGGAGGTTCTGTATCACCATTATGGTTATCGGTCGGGCATCAATGAACGAATGCGGTTTAACCTGAAAACCATCGCCACCACTGCCCGGGACATGGTGAAGCTTGAACCGGGCGACCTGGTCTGCGACATCGGCTGCAACGACGGAACCCTGCTGGACTTTTTCGACACGCCCGGGATCGATAAGCTCGGCATTGATCCGGCCCGGAATGTGATCGCTTACGCCAGGGAAAAAGGCCTGGATGTTATCTGTAATTTTTTTTCCCGGGCGGTGCTGGAAAAAGCCCGGCCCGGGGCCAGGGCCAGAATTATCACCACCATTGCCATGTTTTACGACCTGGAGGAACCGGCCCGGTTCGTCGCTGAGGTCGCTTCGCTGCTGGCGGAAGACGGTCTCTGGGTCATGGAGGTGGCTTATCTGCCGACCATGCTGAAAAACAACTCTTTTGACACCATCTGTCATGAGCACCTGGAGTATTATGGCCTGCGTCAGATCGAGGGCCTGCTGGAACCTCACGGCCTGGCGGTGCACCGGGTGGAATTGAATTCCATTAACGGCGGCAGCATCCGCCTGTTTATTCGTAAAAACGCCCCTGGCGGCATCCCCCCCGAAACAGAAGCGGCCTTGTCCGGAATCCGGCAGGAAGAGCGAGCCCTGGGGCTCGACAGCGACGCTCCCTACCGGGATTTTTACCGGGCCGCCCTGGCTATCCGCCGGAAACTTCACCGGTTACTGGTTGATTTTCATGAACAGGGAAAACGGATTTATGTCTATGGCGCCTCCACCAAGGGCAATACCATTCTGCAGTTCTGCGATCTTGACAACCGCCTGATAGACAAGGCCGTGGATCGTAATCCCGACAAGTGGTCCGCCCGCACGCCGGCTACCAATATTGAGATTATTTCCGAGCAGCAGGCCAGGTCTGATCCTCCGGACTATTTCCTGGTGCTGCCGTGGCATTTTTTTGACGTCTTCAGAACCCGGGAAGAGGCCTTTTTAGACAGCGGGGGTAAATTTATTCTGCCCCTGCCCGAGGTCCGGGTGGTGGGAAAAAATGGTACTGAAACAGTCGCCGCCGGACCCTGATATCTTGATCTGCCTGCCGACTTATAATGAACGGCCCAACGTGGCCGGGCTGGTCGGCCGGATCAGGGCTCTGCCCCTGGCGGCGGAGATTCTGTTTATCGATGACAATTCGCCGGACGGTACCGGTCCGGTGCTGGATGACCTGGCCGGCCGGGACAGGAACCTCCAGGTCGTTCACCGGCCGGTCCGGCGGGGCATCGGCAGCGCTCACCTGGCGGCGATCCGGTTCGCCTATGAAGGCGGCTATCGCGTCCTGATCACCATGGATGCCGACGGCACCCACGCACCTGAAGACATGCCCCGGCTGCTGGAAAAGTCGGACGAAGCCGGGGTGGTTATCGGCTCCCGGTTTCTGCCGGCTTCGGCCGATGATCGCCTTCGGCGGCAGGCGCTCCAAAGCCGCCTGGCTCACGGCTTGACAGCATGGCTCTTCAAGCTGCCCTGCGATATGAGCAACGCTTTTCGATTGTACCGCCTGGATAAAATTGATCCCCGGATTTTTGCTCAATGCCGGTCCGGAGGTTATGCTTTTTTCCCGGAAAGCCTTTATTGGCTGTGTCAAAACGGTATAATGATCCGGGAGGTTCCGGTAAGTCTCAGCCGTCGACGGGCCGGAACATCCAAAATGAGACCGCGGGACGTGGCCGCCTGGGTGGCCAGGCTGGTTGTTCTGCGCTGGCGGGGGCGGCCTTCTTCGGGTTAGCCGCCCCGATTATGAATTTTTTTGATGATGGATATTGTTGATGGACAAACGGGACAGCGCCCGGGCTTTGCTGCGGGACACACTTTTGAAATATGCCCGCTTTTTTATTCCCGCCAACAGCCGGGTGTTAATGTTCGGCTGCCCGGACAATGGTTTCCTGGACAAGCTGCGGCCGGAGGTCGGGATCGGCGTGGCTGCCGGGGCCGGGCCGGGCCATGCCGGAAGCCGCATATATTACGTGGACGATATTGAAACTTTTTACGTGGAAGAAACCTTTGACTATATCATTATCAACGAGGTTCTGGATTCCGCGGCCGATGTCCGGCGGTTTCTGGTGGGGCTGCTCAGGATGGCCGGCCCGGAAACAAGAATTATTCTCAACAGTCTCAATCCGGGATGGAGAGGCCTCATAAGCAGTCTTGGTTCCGGCAGCCCGGCCGCCGCCGGTCGGCCAACCAGGGCCGGCCGCTTTTCCCGGCGCGACCTGGAAAATTTTCTCGCCATTTCCGGCTATGAAATTATTACCAGGGAAAATTACCTGTTATTGCCCTGGCCGGTGCCGGTCGTGGCCGCTTTTACCAACCGTTTCCTGGCTAAATTGCCGCTGCTGCGAAGATTCTGCCTGGGCCGCCTGACGGTGGCCCGCCCGGACAGGCCGCCGGCCGATCTTTCGGAAATAACCACCTCGGTGGTAATTACCTGCCGGGACGAAGAAGGCAATATCCAGGACCTGGTGGAGAGAATCCCGGTCATGGGTAAAAAAACCGAGCTTGTTTTCGTGGAAGGCCATTCCGTGGATAATACCGTCGGCCGCGTCAGGGAGATGATGCGCCAATACCCGGACCGGGATATCAAGTTGTACCACCAGGCCGGCATCGGCCAGGGAGACGCCTTTCGCCTGGGTTTTGACAAGGCCGAAGGTGACTTTCTGATCTGGCTCGAGGCTGATTTGACCACCCCTCCCGAAGAGGCCCGGCATATCTGGGAGGCTTATGCCGGCGGGCACGGCGAATATATCAATGGCAGCCGTTTTGTTTATCCCATGGCGCCCGGGGCTATGCCCCCGGCCAACAAGCTGGGGAACCGCTTTTTCAGCCGGGTCATGTCGCTGGTTACCGGCCGGGATTTCACGGACACACTCTGCGGGTTCAAGGGAATTACCAGAACCGGCTATCAGCGGATTGTCAACAGCCCCAACCGTTTTGACGATCTGGATCCCTTTGGCGATTTTCTGCTTATCCTGGGCGCCGTGAAATATAATCTTAAAATAGCGGAAGTGCCGGTGCACTACCAGCCCAGAAAATACGGGGAGTCCAAAGCCTATGGCCGCTCCTGGTTCGGTTTGCTGGCCCATGCCCGGCTTTTATTCAAGATATGCCGACAGGCGTTTATTGATTTCAGGTTATTATAATGAAATACCGCATACCTCAGGTAGAGCCTTTTTTCGACGATAAAGAAACGGCTTATGTCAGCAGCGCCCTTGAAAACCGGTGGATCACGGAGGGGCCTTTCGCGGAAAAGTTTCTGGAAGCAGTCAAGAATCTGACCGGCGCCCCCTACGCGGTGCTGGCCCCCAATGGAACCCTGGGCCTGTATCTGGCCCTGGTGGCCGGCGGCATTACCTCGGGCGAAGTGATCGTGCCGGATTTTACTTTTAATGCTTCCGCCTCGGCGGTGGTCTTTGCCGGAGCCCGGCCGGTCTTTGTTGATGTCCGGTCATCCGATCTGAACATCGATCCTGGCCGGATAGAAGAGGCGATCACCCCGCGGACCCGGGCCATCATGCCGGTGCATGTTTATGGCCAGTCCTGTGACATGGCGGCCATTACCGGGATAGCCCGAAAACATCACCTGCAGGTAGTAGAAGACGCCGCCCAGAGCCTGGGCGTTTTTCATGACAACCGCCATACCGGCCTGATCGGTGATGTCGGGGTGATATCGTTTTTTGCCGATAAAGTCATTACCACCGGGGAAGGCGGCCTGGTTCTGACCCGGCACCGGGATATCCATGAAAAGCTGACATACCTGCGTAATCAGGGCAGAATGCAGAGCGGCACTTTTGTGCATCCCTCTCTGGGGCTTAATTTTCGGATGACTGATCTGCAGTGCGCCGTGGGACTGGCCCAGATGGAGAAGTTCCCGGAGATCGCGGCGGCCCGCCTCAGAAACTACGAGCTCTACCAGGCTTTTTTAAAAGATATTGAGCAGGTCCGGTTTCTTGCCCGGAACGATTTCTGTAATCTGGTTCCCTTTCGGGTGCCTCTTCTGGTCGAGGAGCCGGGCTCCTTGAGGGATTACCTGGAAAGCCGGCAGATCCAGACCCAGCGATTCTTTTTCCCCCTGCACCGGCAACCCTGTTATCAATCGGCCGAGGCCGAGGAGGGGCGTTTTCGCAACAGCGATCATGCTTATGAAAAGGGATTGTTACTGCCGGTCTTCAGCAGCCTGACCGAAGAGCAGATTGGATATGTCTGTTCTCAGGTGGCCGCCTTTTACGGGGGCGGGGTTAACCCGTAAATTTTAAGTTGAAAGAAGCCGGGTGCCTTTATTATGACGCCATCGCCGCCCCAAAAATTCGACCAGGTCGTTCCGGCCGGCCCCTCTTTTCTTGACCGGCCGGCCGCCGGGGGAATTATCAAAAACCGGCTCGATTCCATGGAGGCCATGACGCTCGCGGATATCGAAATGGTGGCGGCCATGCATGCCCGGGCCATTTCCAGCGGTATTCTGACGGAACTGGGCCCCTCTTTTTTAACCCTCTTTTACAGGCAGGTGGTCAACCACCGCCACGCCCGGGGATACGTGGTCCGAAAAGAAGGTAAAGTGGTGGCTTTTATCGCCGGCAGTACCGATCCCGGAGCTTTTTTCAACGATTTGTTCAGTCGTTATTTTTTTCAAATCGGATTGATTGTGGTAAGAAAAAGTCTGGCCAGCCCCTTTTTTCTGCCGCGTTTTTTTCAACGGGTTCTGGCCAACCTGCGCAAGGAGAACATGGCCGAATCCCTGGCCGCCGCCGTGGCCCGAGAGTATGACGCGGCCGGTTATGGCGTTCTTTTGCTGAAGAAGCTGCTGGATGATTTCAGACAATCCGGGGTGCGGCGCGTTCAGTGCGATGTGGCCGTGAATAAAGCTGACCCGGCTGTGGTCACTCTGCATAAAATGTATCAAAAGGGCGGTTATGTTGATAGCGGTGAGTTTCGCGTCGGCGGGGTCACTTATAAGCGGTATCAGCGTGACCTGTGATAAGGTTACAATATCAATATTCGGGTCAGGGAGATTGGTCGTGGCAAGACGAGTTCTGCTGTCCTCGGTATTCAAGCCCTTTGGGGTGGATTCAATTTATGGCCGGAAAGAGTCCCGGATTGAGCTGTATCACAACCAGCTCACCAAATCTCAGGGGATTTTTTCCATGCGCTCCTTTATGGATTCCTTTGGTCTTCATGCCATTGCCAATAATATTGACACCCCGGCCACGGTGCTGGATTATCCCTCCCTGCCGCGTTTCGTCAGGGAAGTTAAAAAAGGTTATGATATTGTCGGCATCGGCGCCATCGTACCCAATTTCCAGAAAGTTAAAAAAATGGTCGAACTGGTCCGGGAGCACGCCCCCCGTTCCAAGGTGGTCCTGGGCGGGTTCTGCGCCGTAGTGCCGGATATCGAAAAGATGCTGAAGGTGGATCATGTCTGCGTCGGCGAAGGCATCAGCTTCATGCGGTCTTTGCTGGGACTGTCCCCGGAATTTGTTTTTAAGAATCCCGATGTTTTCAATCGCGACCGGGAGATATTGGGCGTCCCCTTGCCGGGGTCCAGAACACCCCATGTGGTGGTCGGCCTGGGCTGCTCCTATGGCTGTGACTTCTGCTCCCCGAGCCATTTTTTCGGCCGGCGCCATATCAGGTTTTTTCGTTCCGGCCGGTCTTTGTTCCAGGAGGTGACCAGGGTAACCCGTTTATACCGCTCCGATACGGTCGGTCTGATCGGGGATGATAATTTTTTACTCGACGCGGGCCGGGCGGAAGAATTTCGTCAATGCGTGGTGGACAGCGGCCGGATTCTTAATTTGTTCATATTCGGATCAGCGGACCGGGTCAGGGACTTTGGGGTGGAGCGCCTGGCCGAGATGGGGGTCAGCCTGATCTGGATCGGCCGGGAAAGCAGTCTGAGCCAATATCCTAAAAATGAGAAGGTCGACCTGCCGGCCCTGGTGGCCGAACTTCATCAATACGGTATCCGGGTGATTTTAAGCTCCATCCTTTTACTGGATGAGCACACCCGGGATAATATTGAGGCTGATATCGATGACCATTTGGCTTGCCAGCCGGTTTTCAGCCAGTTTTCCTTTTACGCCCCCATGCCCGGCACCCCGCTTTATGAGCGTCTCAGCGCGGCCCGGAAAATCATGACCGCCATTCCCTTTGAGGAGTGGCACGCCTTTAAGCAGCCCTGGTTTATTCATCCTCATTTTGATCTGAAAGAAGCGGAAAAAATCCAGGAACACGCCTATCGCCGTGATTTTGAAGAACTGGGACCGTCACTGGCGCGGTTTATCGAAGTTGAATATCAGGGCTGGGAAAACCTGAGCAATTCTTCCAAGCCGCACCTGGTCGCCAGGGCGAAGGCCATCGCCGCCCGCATGACCCGGTACCGGCAGTTGCTCCTGGCTGTTTTTTACCTGCTGCCTCCGGGTAGCGGCCGGGCCAAGGTAGCCGGAGTCCTGTCCAGGGTGGAGTCTTCCTTCGGCCGGCGGACGGCGGTGGATCGGGCCGTGGCCGGCGGCCTTTACCTGACCGGTCGTTTCCGTGAAATAAGAAGCCGCTGTTTCGGGGATACCCTGCAGCCCCGGACAAGGGTGGTTTATTACAACGGCCGGCGCTGACCCCGGTTTTGAAAATTTTCATACCATCGCGTAAAGACAATAAACAGGGCCATATTCAACCAGCTGGCCGCGATCCGGCGTTTATGCGGCAGTTTCCAGAAGGTCCGCAAGATTCTGAGGGGCAGGTAGAATTCAAGATAGGCCAGAATCTGGGTTCGTTTCAGGGGATAACCGGTGGCCTGCTGATAAAAAGGAACCTGCCCCCAGTAGTGACTGTCCTGACTGTTCAGGCGGGGATATTCCCTGGCGGCCAGGCGGTCCAGGCCGGTATTCTTAAAGGGGACCACCGAGAAGAAAAAGACCAGGTCAAGCGGCGAATTTACCGCCAGGGAAATAGTGGCCTTGATTTCCGCGACCGTTTCCCCCGGAAAACCGAGCATGAAAAAACTCCGGGTAATAATGCCGGCCCGGCTGGCCAGTTCGATATTGGCTGACGGTCAGGTGGTGTATGGGGATGGGTTGAGTTATGGTGGTAGCGTGTTATCCGTACCGGCAAACATCAACGCAGACGGATTAGAAACGGCGTTCTTACAAAATATGATGAGTGCAGGTCGGCTTTACGGCGGGAAATTAACTGATAATGGTGATGGTACAGTGGATGTTTCTGCAGGTGAGGGAGTTGTTAAAGCTGAACACGCCTCCATTGGTGATACTAATATTCCGACAAGTGAATATGACGGTCAAGGTTCTAAGGTAAGTCGTGTTAGTTGGAATACAACGACGGTAAGCCTTGCGCAGGATGCTTATAATTATATATACTATGATGGTTCAACAGATACAATAACTGCAACAACAGATTTTTA
>JAWOCW010000091.1:0-4386 GCA_046483615.1 Desulfosudaceae bacterium | reverse complement strand
ATCAGATATTTAAAAGCTCCGGCCTGCCTCAGAACCGGCGGCCAGGGGCGGCCTTCCCGGTCAAGTTCGAATCCGTTGTCACGATACCAGCGGGTCAACAGGCGGGGCCGTTCAACGCAGACCCGCGGTTTGACGGTAAAGTGCTGTTCCAGCATTTTTTCCAAACGGGGGAAATCCTTCAGCTGGTAATCCGCCAGAAAGGGCTCCGGTAAATAGCGCGCCCCGGGATCAGCCTCACCATCGGATTTCAGGGGCTGCTGCCGTGAAGATCGATCATCTGGTCGGTTATCGGTGGCGGCGGCACCATAATCAGCCTGCCGTTCCTGGCGGAGCTGTTTTTGTTTACGGCGCAGCAGACGCTGGTGAAGCGGGCCGGCCAGAAGCGAAACGTAGTAATTAAACAATTGCAGATAAGAAAGGTTCCCCGATATTTTCATTTTGTTGTGCAGAATCAGGTTCAGTATCTCGTTGGGAGTGGTGGTCAGCATTTCCAGCAGAGTGTGGTCGTCTTTAAAATAAAGAATCAGGTCCGCCTTGGCAGGCGTTTTTTTCAGGGCTCTCATCCGGCCGCCGCTGACCTGAACGGCCCGGTCCACCGAAGCGGTTTCAGTCTGGAATCCCAGGGTAAACTCAAAAAACCCGTCCTGGTGGCGCAGGTAAGGTTTTAAGCGGGGCAGGTGGTTAAAGAGCAGGGCCATGATCCGGAATATTCCGAAAAGAAGACTATTCATGAGAAACTCCCGGTTTTAACTGCAGGTTGTCTGAAAAATATCGGCTGTATTCTTCAACACAGCGGTCAATGACAGCCCGGGTGTCAAGATCGATTTCCTGCAGAACCCGGCTGTTGTAAAGGCTGACAATTCCATGCAGGGCGGTCCAGGTCTGGATCACCCGGAAATAAACATCTGGCGAGGATATCCGGGAAAAATTCTCCGGCAGGTCAGTTATGGCATCTATAACCAGGCGGGCTGACTGCAGGGCGGTCTCTTTTTCAATCCGGGCGATCGGTTCCAGGCTGGTATGTTTATAATCGGAATATTTGGGGGTGTTCAGGGTAAACATAATTTCATACAGGCTGGGACTGGAAAATCCAAACTCAAGATAAGCCCGGATAACGGCCTTGATCTGCTGTTCCGGGCGGGAGCTTTTTTGAATCGCCTGTTGGAGTAGTTCATAAAGCTGCTTGAACCCGCGGGTCTGGATATCCAGGTAAAGTTCGTCTTTATTCTGGTAGTAATTATAGATATTGGCCGCGGTCATGCCGAGCGGGGCGGCGATGGCCCGCATGCTCAGCCGCGTGAATCCCTTGGTCGTGATCAGGCCGACAGCCTCATCCAGAATACGGCGGCGGATTTTTTGAACCTGATCATCACTGCGGGCCTTTTTAGGCATGGCTTCTCCTGGCATTTTTATAATTAAACAGTGTTAAATTAACACCGTTTAATTTTATGGTCAAGCATTTTCAGCTGGAGAAACCAGTAAATCGGATAAATTGCCGCCTTATTTTTTATGGGTTGGAAAAGATGGTGGCCATTACCTCGGCCAGGCGGGTGGTATGACTTTGAATGTCCTGGTCGCTGCGGCCGGGATAACGAGCGTAGCTTATCATGACTCCGTTCAGGGCGGAGAAGAGGGCGTGGGCCCGGATTCGGGTGTTTTCCCGGGCAGGAGTGGTCTTTCGTATAATAGTTTCCAGGCGGTCCATGAGCCGGCGCATAAGGTGGTTCAGCCGGTCAATGGCTTCCGGTCCGGGTTCTCCTCCTCCCAGCATGAAGTGCCCCATCATCTGGTAAAAGGTCATGTGGCCGTGCAGATAACCGACATAGATACGGCAGCAGTCAGCCAGGGAAGGGTCTGGCCGGGCAAGCTCCAGGTCAATCTGGGCGACCAGGTCTTCGGCGTTTTTTAAGAAAATATCTAAAAAAAGATCATCCAGGTTCTGGTAATAATTGTAGATGGTGCCGACGCCCACGCCGGCCTGGCGGGCAATCTGCCGGACCGTCACCTGTTGAAAATCATTGATAGCGAATAAATCCCGGGCGGCGTTCAGGATGAGCAGCCGCCGGGATTCTCTTTCCTGTTGTTTCAAGTCTGTCAGCGTTTGAGGCGGCATGGGTAGCTCTGATGATTTGCCGGAGAGATTCCGGGCCGGGCCGGTTGGGTTGCCGGATCGGCCCGGAAATCAGTTAAGGCGCGTTAATGAATTTTCCGGACGACTGTTATTCTCCCGGATGGTAGTTTTCGTGAATCCTCATCATGTCCTCGTCCGTGAAGCAGCGCTCGGTTTCATCCGGGCTGGTGGCGTCATCCTCCATTTTGCGGCGGTCGTAGGAGGGGTCCAGAACCTGCTTGAAATATTCGTGCTGGATGAGCAGGTTCATGATTTCGTTGGTACCGGTCCAGATCATGGACAGGCGGGTGTCCCGCAGGGCCCGTTCAATGGGATAAACTTCGGTGTAACCGATGCCGCCCATAACCTGCATGGCTTTGTTGACGATATCCCAGGCCGCCTGGGTGGAGAATTTCTTGGCTTCGCTGACCAGGCGGCGGACGTAGGGGTAATCATTGTCAATGGCCCGGGCGGCCGTGAGGCATAAGGAGCGGGCCGCGTCCAGCTGGGTGACGGCGTCGGCCAGCATGAAGCTGACTGCCTGGTATTTACGGATTTCCTGGCCAAAGGCCCGGCGACGATTAGCGTAACGGGCGGCCAGGTCCAGGGCGCCCCACATGGCCAGGCTGCCGCCGGCCGAGGTCATCCGTTCCGGTATCATCATCTGGTGAAAACACAGGGCGCCGCCGTGGAGTTCGCCGACGATGTTCTCTTTGGGAACCTTGACGTCCCGGAAGACCAGCCGGCCGGTTCCGCCGCCGCGGCAGCCCATCAGGCCGTACAGGTACTCGGTTTCCACGCCCGGCCCCCGGTCAACCAGCAGCAGGCTTATCCGGCCGTACTTGTGGGCCTCGGGGTCGAAATTGGTTTTGCAATAGACCAGAAAAAAGTCGGCCCCTTCGGCGCCCACCACGAAACGTTTCTGACCGTTTAAAATGAGGTGGTCGCCCTCCAGATCGGCCCGGGTCATGGCGCCGAAAAAGTCCGATCCGCCCCGGGGCTCGGTCAGGGCTTCCGCTGATATGAGTTTGCCCTCCAGGTAGGGCTTGAGGTATTTTTCTTTCTGTTCCTCGGTGCCGAACACGTTCAGAGCTTCGCCCACGATGGACGGCATGGAATAGGCGCAGCCCAGGGCGATTCCCAGGCAGCCGATCTCTTCTAACACCGCTATCTCGGCCGCCCAGCTCATGCCCCGGCCGCCGTACTTTTCCGGAAAGCGCACTCCCAGCAGTTTTCGTTGAGCCAGCTTCTCCACGAATTCCCGGGGATAGGTGATTTCGTTCTTATCCATCTGCCGCAGAAAATCACTGGAAATTTCTTCCCGGACGAATTTACGGGCCTCCTGCTTGATGGCCTGTTCTTCCGGGGTCAGTAAAAAATCATACATCAGGGGCCTCCTTGTGGTCAGGGTTCGCGCGAATTAACCGCTCCTTGGGACGGATTTAATGAACTATGCTCTATAATATGAACGTTGCTCATCTTGTGTCAAGAAAAAAGATGAGGTTCCCGGGCGCTTGTAAAAAATCCGCACTGTACCTGCCCCCCGGACAATACCTTATGCTTCTTTTGACCAGCTCAGCCTCATTCGCAGGAGAAGCGCGGCGGCGCCAGACGCTCGCTTTTGCACAGCGGGCAACGGCTGGGCTTTTTAAAACGGTGGTGTTGTTTAAATATATAATCGCATTCCAGGCAGCGCGAAGGACGCACCACCAGTTTTTGGCCGCGGCTGGAAAGGCTTCGGTGGATATGCGGCAGATGGGAAGCAACCTCCTTTTCGGAGATGCCGATCGCCCCGGAAATTTCTCTGGTGGTCAGGGCCTGGCCTTGCAGGGTCTTGACTATGTTTTCCCGCGTGGTTCCCATCGGCAGGTTTACCTTAACCTCAAATCACACATCTTCATCTGTTTGCCGCCAAACCGGAAAGTAAAGGATAAAGGAAGTGCCCTGGCCGGCCCGGCTTTGGACCTTGACCTGACCACCGTGATCCGAGACATCGCCCAGTACAGAGGTCAGTCCTTGTTCGATCTGGACAGGATAGTCATGGTGATACCCTTTGACATCATGTCTCACTGTCGCGTTCCTCACGTTTGATCTTCGCACCGAGGTTTTCAAGGTCCTCAAAGAAATCGGGGTATGATTTTTGGACATAGTGCGCGTTCAGGATCTTCGTCTGCCTTTTGGCCCATGTCGCCGCAATGGCGCTCATCATGATGATGCGGTGGTCCTTGTGGCCGTCCAGAATCAAGGCTTCCGATGTCTTCTCGGTCCCTCGTGTA
>JAWOCW010000058.1:0-7207 GCA_046483615.1 Desulfosudaceae bacterium | reverse complement strand
CGCCCGGAAGGAGCAGTTCGAAGCGGCGCTGCATATCTCCCGGACCTTCTGGCGTGAGCGCCTGGAGCTGACTTTCACCGGCCTGATCCGGGGCGAAGTAGGAGAAGACGGAGCCCTGGAAAGAATATCAGCCGCCTATGACTTTAGCGACAGATTTACCGGAAAAGTCGGGGCTATCTTCTACCATGACGGCCAATACCCGCCCTATGATAATATTCATGAGAACAACCGCCTCTATCTCGACTTGACCTACAGCTTTTAACCATAATATTTATTTCTTCTTTTGACGGGCCCCCCGGATCTCTTCAATTTCGTACTCTTCCTGGCGAATGGTCAGATCCAGGTTGGACATCAGGCCGCCGTGCTTTTGAGCTTCGGCATCCTCCTGAAGCGCGGCGTGCAGGTCCCGGGACGCCTGCAAATCAGCCACCGCCTTATCCAGGACGGCGGTAAAAGAGTCGCGCAGATCCAGGGCGCCGGCGGTAAAGTCCGGGGTAATGCCGTTTTCCGCCACTTCCTCGGAACAGTGGCCCAACTGCTTCATCTTGGTCATGGAAAAGTCCATCCGCTGCCAGGCGTCCAGTCCCTCTTCCTGGAAGACCCAGGCGTCCCGCAGGGCCTGCAGCATCTGCTGGTATTTGGCGGCCACGCTCTGCTGCAGCTTTTTCACCAGGGATTCGCTCAACTCGTTCTCTTCGCCGGGCAGACCGGCCGCTTCTTCGGGAGAGAGCTTATCGATCATCTTCTTGAATTTTTCAGCGTGCATTTCCGATTCCCAGGCCTCCCGCAGCAACACCCGCTTGATATGGGGATCATCGACCAGCTCGGCCTCCTTTTTATAATGGGGAACCAGGTTTTCTTCATAGGCCACGTAAGATTTAAAGAGGCCGGCCCGGCTGCCGGGATCATGGGGATAGTCAGCCGGCGTCATGTCCGGCTCTCCGCCGAAAACGCCGATGATCATGCCCAGCCAGTGCATGTGCCACATTTCTTCCCGGGCCCGGGACAGCAGCTTGGCTCCGATGGGCGTGTCTTCACCCTCCAGATAACTGTGAATCAGGTAGCGCAGAATAGCGGCATGCTCATCCGCCAGATCCTTGTTCAGCATTTCCAGCAATTGCGGGGTATCCATGATTGTCATCCTTGGTATTGAGGTTACTGATATTTTTTAAAAACAGGGGTGCCGGCGGCAACACCGACCGGACAGTCACCCTTTGTATTCCTGTTTTCATAGCAATTCTCCGTTAAGGTGTCAACATCTCCCCCCAGGCACCGGAAGATGCTTGACAAACGGCTTCCCGGTTGTTATTTTAGAGTAATAATGGCAATCGAAATTGCCGCGGTATTATCAATAACTATTCAAAAATACTAAACAATCAAGCCGGGAAGGCTTTGCCGGTCCATAAAGGACAGGCGGTATTCCCGGCTTTTTTTTTGAGGCCGGCCAGCGGCAGGCTGTCAAAAAACCGGCCGGCCGAGGAAAGGGAAAGACCAATGACCGCACCGGATATTGTCAACAGCGAGATGTTTCAAAAATGCCTGGCCTTTCACGGCCATCTCTGCCCCGGCCTGTCCCTGGGCTATCAGGCCTGTCGGGCCGGACTGGAAGCCCTGCGATCAGGACCCTCGGAGGACGAGGAGCTGGTAACCATCGTGGAAAGCAACGCCTGCAGCGCCGACGCCGTCCAGGTCATGACCGGCTGCACCTTCGGCAAGGGGAACCTGGTCTTTCACGACTACGGCAAAATGGTATTCACCTTTTTCGACCGCCAATCCGGCCGGGGCGCGCGGGTGTCTCTGCGGCCCGAGGCTTTTCCCGCGGACGAAGATCATCTGGCCCTGCTGAAAAAAATCCAATCCGGCCAAGCCACGACGGACGAACGGGAACACTTCCAGGAACGTCACCGGGAACGCAGCCATGAATTGCTGGCCAGACACCCCGAAGAGTTGTTCACAGTCACGCCGGTCTCCTGTGACCCGCCCCGAAAAGCCCGGGTGGATACGTCTCTGCCCTGCCGGCGCTGCGGAGAACCGACCATGAAAAGCAAACTCCTCGCGACCGGCGAAGGACCAGTCTGCCGGGCCTGCCAGGAGGAGAAGACCACCTGATTCCCTTGTCCGCGAAACCACCTCAGAGGAGCTTAAAAATGAAATTTACGCCGGCTGTAAAAAGATTGAGCAACCGTGACCACGGCAGCGCCGCGAATTATATCTCCGCCGCTCCGGCCGGGACGAAGCTGTTTTACCGATCCGCTCGATCCGCTTCCTGCGGCAAGAGCGGTTTTTTTCTGCTGTTCTTGCTCGTTGCGGCCTGCGGCATCATCGGTTTTCCCGGCCAGGGGAAATGCGATTCCAGTCGCGCCATCACGGACATGTTGAACCGGCAGGTCACCATTCCCGACCAGGTGGACCGGGTTATCTGCTCCGGTTCCGGCTGCCTGCGCCTGCTGGTCTACCTGCAGGCACACGACCGCGTCGTGGGCGTGGACAGCGCTGAAAAAGGCGGACTCCCCTTTGCCGCGGACGCCCGCCCCTACGCCGTGGCCAACCCGGAATTGTCAAACCATCCCCTGTTCGGCGAGTTCCGCGGTCATGACAGTCCGGAGCTCATTGCCGCCCTCGACCCGCAGCCCCAGGTCATCCTGAAAACTTACGCGGCCCGGGACGGCGGCGTGGAGGAGCTGGAGCAGAAGACCGGCCTGCCGGTCGTCGCCCTGGGCTACGGTGACCTGACCCGAAAACGGGAGGAACTGCGTCAGACCTTGCGCCTCATGGGCCGGGTATTGCGGAAAGAAGACCGGGCCGAGGCGGTTATTGCCTTTTTCGACGAGATGCAGGCTGATCTGGAGGAACGGGCGGCCGGAGTGGCCGATCGCGAACGCCCCACTACCTATATCGGCGGCCTGGCTCAGCGGGGCGGCCACGGTTTTGCCTCCACTGAACCCGGGTATGAACCTTTTACCTTTCTATCCGCCGACAACGTGGCCAAAGTGCTGGCCAGAGACGGACGTCCCCTGGATCACGCCATGGTCTCCAAAGAGCAGCTGATGAGGTGGAACCCGGAAATTGTTTTCCTGGATATCGCCACCACCCGGATTCCCTCCGGGGCCAACGGCCTGGAGGAGCTGCGCGACGATCCCGCCTACCGGGCCCTGGACGCGGTCCGGTCCGGCCGGGTATTCGGGGTCTTCCCCTATAATTATTACACCCAGAACTTCGGCTCGGTGTTTGCCAACGCCTATTTCATCGGCACGGTGCTCTACCCCCGGGCCTTTGCCGACATCGATCCCCTGGCCAAGGCGGAAGCAATTTCCGAATTTTTGAACGGCGGCCCGGCCTATGCCCGGATTAACCGGAATTTCGACCAGATGGGATTTGAGAAACTCCCCCTGAAGAAAGAAAGGCGCTGATGTCTCACTTTGATCATTGCGAAGTCCCGGAGGCTTATAATGCCTATATCCGTCGGAAGGTTTTGTTCCTGACCGGAATGGTCCTGCTGACGGCGGTTCTGCTGATCCTGTCCGTTTCCCTGGGCGCGGTGCGGGTACCTTCACTGGAGGTTGTCAAAACTTTCCTGAACCTGGATCCTGATCCCCGGTTTGCCATTATTGTCCACCGGATCCGGCTTCCCCATGCCCTGGCCGCTTTGGTGGCCGGCGCCGGGCTCTCGGTGGCCGGGGCGGCCATGCAGTCGGTCCTGCGAAACCCCCTGGGTTCACCGTTTACCCTGGGCATATCCCAGGCCGGCGCTTTCGGGGCGGCCTTTTCCGTGATGCTGCTGGGCGCGGGCACCATGCAGAGCGCCCAGGCGGACGCCATCAGCCTTATCAATCCCTATCTGACCACCCTGTGCGCCTTTGTGGCCTGCATGATCACTTCCCTGATTATCGTCGCCATTGCCCGCCTGCGGGGCGCCAGCCCGGAAGTGCTGGTCCTGAGCGGGGTCGCCCTGGGCGCGCTCTTTTCCGCGGGCACCATGTTTCTGCAATATTTCGCGGATGACGTCCAGCTGGCCGCCATGGTCTTCTGGACCTTCGGCGACGTGGGCCGGGCCGGCTGGACCGAGGTCTGGTTCATGGCCGTGGTAGTGGCCGGGGCGACGGGGTTTTTCATGGTCAACCGCTGGCGCTACAACGCCATTGACGCCGGAGACACCACCGCCCGGTCGCTGGGAGTAAGGGTCGAACGGGTGCGCGTGGCCGGCATGATGATAGCCTCGGTGGTAACGGCCGTAATTGTTTCCTTCCTGGGCATTATCGGCTTTGTCGGGCTGGTCTGCCCGCACATTGTGCGCCGCGTTATCGGTGACGATCATCGCTTTTTACTGCCGGCCTCTGTCCTGACCGGCGCCAGCCTGCTGCTGGCGGCGGATATAGCCGCCCGGCTCATGCTGGCACCCCGGATTCTGCCGGTGGCCATTCTGACGGCCTTTCTGGGCGCCCCCACTTTTCTGTACCTGCTCATCGCCAGGAGGCACCGCTAATGCTTTCAGTTGAAGATATCCGCGTCAGTTACAATGGACGGCTGGTGCTGCGCGACCTTGGTTTTCACCTGGAGCGCGGCCAGACCCTGGCCATTCTGGGGCCCAACGGGGTGGGCAAAACCACCCTGCTGCGCTGTATCAACGCCATGCTCAAGCCCCAGGCCGGAACCGTTATGCTGGAAAACGCCGACGTGTTTCGCATGCGGGCCGGCGAGATCGCCCGGCAGCTGGGGTATGTGGCCCAGCGCAATGATGCCGGCCGCATAACCGCCTTTGACGCCGTGCTGCTGGGCCGTACCCCGCATATCCAATGGAAGGCCACCCTGACCGACCTGCACAAAACCAGCGCCGCCCTGGAGCAGCTGGGCCTGTCCCACCTGGCCCTGCGGTACACCGACGAAATGAGCGGCGGCGAGCTGCAAAAAGTCTGCGTCGCCCGTGCCCTGGTGCAGGAACCCTCGGTTTTACTTCTGGATGAGCCCACCAGCAGCCTGGACCTGAAAAACCAGCTGGAAATTCTTCGTCTCATCCGCCACGTAGTCCATGATCACCAGATGACGGCCGTGATGACCATGCACGATCTGAACATGGCCTTCCGGTTCTCCGATATGTTTCTGTTTATCAAGGAAGGACAGGCTTTTGCCTGGGGATCGTATGAGTCCCTGACACCGGAAATGGTCCGCAAAGTATACGGCGTGCCCGTGGACATTCTGCGGCACAAGGGCCATATGGTGGTATTCCCCCGGCTGGCCAGCGAGATCGATGCCGACCTGCCTTGATCGATTCAGATTTCCCCCGAACCACCTTGTTTATTCCTGAAACCCGGACCCGAGACCGGATCAAGGGCAGCGTCTTCACCTGATCCATGCCAACTCCTGTTTGAACGATCCAGTCCGGGCCGGTTTCCACCAGCGGAATAAAGGCAATTTTATATCAAAAAATTTCATGAAATCTCCGGATTAGATAAGAGACTTCCCCCAGTAAAGGCCGCCATAAAGACGGGACGGCATTTTCTGGTGGATCATGATTGATGGCCTCGTAAAAAGTCCTTACATCGTCATTCCGGCGAATGCCGGGCATGCATTGAAGCGGCAGCACTGCTCATAACAACTTGATTTTACTAGAACATAAGCTCCGCCGGAGTGACGCAATAAGAAAAATCCCGACATTTTACGAGGCCATCATATTTTAGGGGTTAAAATTTGATTTCCATACCGATCTCCACGGAAATGGCGTCTTCTTCATTATCCAGGCCGTCGATATCCGCGACGGCATAGCCCATGTCACTGTACAGTTCACAATTTTCCAGGAGTTCATAGGAAGAATTGAAATCGACTTCGTAGACATTGTCATCATCACTGAACAGCCCCAGGCCGCCCTCATTGGTCCCTTCGGCGTAAAAGACCAGCAGCTCATGCTCCAGCTTGGGCAGGGTGGTGATATCCGCGATGCCGCCGCCGAACAGGATAATGCCTTCCCACAGTTGATCTTCAATGATGTTGAACGGATCCAGATCCGAAGAGATAATGGGCAGCCGTTCGGATTCTTCGAAATCATCATCTTCGCCGGTGGAATAAATGGCAAAAAGACTCGGGGTGATGCCGCCCGTATCCAGTTCGGCGACAAAATCAACCATCATACCGGATTGATCTGTTCCAAAGGTGTCATCGGAAAAACTACGATCTCCGTAAATGAAATCAGCTCCGAGTCCCAGGGCACCGGCCTCCATTTCCAGGGCAACCCCCAGCCAGTAGGTGCTAAAGGCGGCATCAATACCGGAACCGACGCCGGCGGCATTCTCACCCTGGTTTTCATAGGCCAGATAGGGGCGGATCCGGGCATTGCCCGATTCCATGTCCCCTTTGATATAGAAGATATCTCTTTTGTCTTCCGTCATTTCGCTGAAGTCGTCCGCCCTGAGCCAACCGACCGAAACCATGTCAAAATTAAGGTCAACGCCGGTAATCTCATCATCCAGCAGGGGCGAATCATCAAAAGCATGAGGAAAACTGAAGCTGAATTTACCACCGGTAATGGTGACCGGCTCAAAGGCCATCTCGACATAGGCCGCTTCCACATCAATATCATTGTCCTGGCCGATGGCGTGATCGCCTTCTCCCAGGGTGCTGTCGGCGTATTCCATTTCACCGACGATGGAAACGTTATCCAGCACGCTGATGGAAAAGCCCAGGTCGAGTTCATGCTCCAGATAAGAAGATTCATCGTCATCGTTGTCGACAAAATCCTTATCCTTGTAAACATAGTTTAATTCGTACCCCCCGAAAATTTCCACGTCATAGTTCAGGGTGCCGGCAGCCACCGGGCCGGTCAGGCCGGCCACCATGACAAGTACCACCCACACCATTGCTGCCATTGTTACTGATTTTTTCATTTTTTCCTCCTGATTAACGTTTTGGTTGTAAATACTCAGCCCCCAAGGGCGTAAACATCTTTCCGCGATGTTCCCGGGGGGAAAATATCGACCCTGTAAATTATCGGTAGTTATAAACCGGAAATATTTTTGTATAGAGAGGAAATCATTAAAAAGGTATTAATATTCGATTTCCGGGACAAGTCGGCTGCCTTTGCCGGCGAGCCGCCGGAAAGATAAGGGGGGGCTACCATATCGGCAAAACCAAAAAAGAGAAAGGCCCTGAAGGCAGGGAGGAGGTAGCTTCAAGGCCAATCTCTTTTATGAAAAAGAAGGGGGCAGATACCCGTTAT
>JAWOCW010000021.1:0-6848 GCA_046483615.1 Desulfosudaceae bacterium | reverse complement strand
CGAATGCGGGAATCAGTCGTTCATAGAGATCAAGGGGAAGCGATCGGTTGCGCCAGCTGTCGCGGTACACCGTGCGCGGACAGTAAATGCAGGCGGCGTTGCAGCGGGTAGTCACCTCCACTTGGATCCAATCCTTGGGCTCGAACAAGACCTGGTGTTCCCACCAGGCGCGCAGGCTGCGAAGACTTGATTTCAGCGGGGTGGGGGGCATGCGATTAACCCCTAAAATGGGCCGGATCCGGGCGGATCGACAGGGCACGACCCACCCGGATCGGAGTTTAACCGACCGAACGGTTACTCGTGTTTTCGGATGGCGTGGTGGACAAACATCTGAGCCCGGGCCGTTTCCTCGGACTGGGTGTACCAATAGGCGGCGGCATCGATTTCGGACGCTTCGATGGCCTGCATGATCGGCTGAATGTAAGGCAGGTTGTTTCCCCAGGGCAGGATCACGTAAGCGGTCACCCAGAGTAGCACCAATCCGCCAGCCAGCGCTATCCAACCGCCCATGGCCTTGCGTTTCTTACCGCGCCTTGCCGATTCATCGCATGCCATTGGCATCTCTCACCATCCCTGCCAGTTTCATGAAAACTCAGTTGAGCGTTTCCCATTTTGGCGGCTGAAACGCACGCGTCCCACATTCATTCTTTTGCATCTTGAAAGATACCAGAATGGGAAACGCTCAACTTGGGTTTTATTAAGTGCCATTGCGGGTTTTGGACGTCATGTTTCTTGGTTGCGCCCCACTTAGTTCATAAGACTGGCTGTGACGCCTGGAAAAACCACGAAAAACATAAGGTATGCAACTATCAACGTCAGAATCAGGTTGAGGCTCTGACCACAAACGTACAGGATGACCGGCTTGCCGCCCTTGAAATGTTTGGCCATTTCGCGGAAATTGGAGGTCAGCCCGATGGAGGCGAAGGCAAAAATAAAGAACCACTCGCGGCAAATCCTGGTAAACCCGCGCAAAACACCATGATCGAGCATAGCGGTCCCTTTGGCGCCCATCGATTCGAACAGGATAGAGAAAATGATGGAAGCCACAATAAACCCAAGAACAAACTTTGGAAATCGGTACCATATTTCCAATTTGCTGACCATCTGCCCCGGAGCGCACTCTACCCGGGCGCACCAGTAGACCGCCACGCCAAAAGCAATCACACCGATCATGACATTCTGAATCATTTTGATCGTAGCAGCCACGAACATGCCGGTTTCGCCCAGGAAGGCGCCGGCCGCCACCACCGCGCCCGTCGAGTCGATGGTGCCGCCGATCCAGGCGCCTCCAAGGACCGGGTGCATGCCAATGGCCACGATGAAAGAGGGTAAGGCGATCATCATGATCGCGGTAAAGAGCATGGACATGCCCAATGCGATGGTCAACTCCTCTTTTTTGGCGCGACAGGCCGCCGCGGTGGCGATGGCCGCGGACACGCCGCAGACGCACATGTCGGCCGAGACCGTGATGTTCAGGGTTTTGGATTCCATCTTCAAGATACGCTGGCCAAACACATAGGTCAGTATCAGCACCGTCGGCGTTACCACCCAAGCCACAAAGATGCCCGCCTGACCGATTGCCAGGATTTTGCCGAACAAGATTTCCGCACCAAGTAGAACCAGGCCGGTTTTAATAAAATATTCCGTTTGGGCGCCTTCCTGGATAAACTGGGGCACCCCGACGGTGTTGGCAATGAGCATGCCGCCGAGAATGGCCCAGATCAGGGGTCCGAACCCCCAGCTGCGCAGCGTGGTCTGTCCGCCGATCACTTCCGCGGCAATGGCCAGCAGAAACACGAACACAAACCCTTTCATGAACAGTCCCGAATTCTTGCCCATCAGCCGGGCCCCGGGGGTGAAGAACAGCATGAAAATAATCATGATACCGACCAGATACGGAATCTTGTTGTAGGCCTTGATTTCCGCCTTGGATTTTGCAGTGCTTTCATTTTTCCGGGCATCCCGCCATTCCCTGATGGCGGCTTCCGCTTCCTTGTTCAGCTCTTGGTTCTGGAAACCGGCGTCAGCAGCTGCTGCCTGGAGGGTTTCCGCCCTTGCCAGGGCCGCGCCCGTCTGTTCTTTGGCCTCGGCATATGCCGCCGCCGCATTCTCCCGGATTTCTGCTGCCCCCGATTCACTCAGGTACAGGGCCTGCATCGGATTGGCAGTCCACCTGGCGGGCCGGCTCAACCATTTGGCAAGGGTTTTGCCATGGGGTTCCTTGGTGGCGCGCAATCCGGTTTTGGCATCATTGGCCTGGTGCCATTCAATGGTATGGAACGGCGCCCGGGCATCTTCGGCTTTCAAAAGCGCATTCGCGTTTGCCAGTTTCACATCCAGGTCTGCCGGGGGGCGGGGCAGGAAAATCAGCACCCCCACGATCAAAATGATAAATCCCAGCCAGATGGCCAGCCAGTCTTCCTTTTTGAACAGCTCAGACCATTCCCATTTGCCGACATCCTGAACAACATCAGCATTGTCCGCCATAATA
Organism: Desulfosudaceae bacterium; assembly: GCA_046483615.1. Classification (GTDB taxonomy): domain Bacteria; phylum Desulfobacterota; class Desulfobacteria; order Desulfobacterales; family Desulfosudaceae; genus CAYTQK01. The sequence continues at coordinate 4,357 of JAWOCW010000021.1, read as the reverse complement.
TTTCCTCCTTGGTAGATATACATTGAACATTAAAAAAACGACCTGATCTCATCAGGATTCTTTTTCTCGGGATTCTGGAATGGTATGTTAAGCAAAAGGCATGCCCACGGATGAAAATATTTAAATTATAATAAATTCAATAAGTTATTTAAACAATTGTTTTTGTTTCCGCAGCCTTGAGTTGGCAGTGGTGTATCCTTTGGGAGGCACCCTGTGCGGATCCGCTTGCTATTTTAATACAGATTATTTAAGGTTGCGCAAATGAACGAAAATCAGGAGCCTTTCATGCCGTCTCCAACCTTCAACCTGAGATTCAAATTCATCACCGGCCTGGTGGGATTCATCCTGGCGTTAGGTGTCTGTATCAGTCTGATCATGTATTTTCATATCAACTCCATTATGGAGTCGGAGATCAGCCAGCGGTCCAAGATGCTTCTGGCTCAGTCCGACGCAGTCCAGGACTATGTCAAATCCGAACTGCGGCCGGAAATGTTTGCGGCACTTCCCGAAGGGCGGTTCATCCTCAAGGCCATGTCTTCATCCTATATTTCCAGGGAAGTGATGGCCCGGCTCAACCTCAAGGATGCATCCCGGTATCACTACCGACGGGTGGCCATGAACGCCAGAAATCCCGCCTCCATGCCCGACGGCATTGAAGCGGACCTGATCATTTTTTTCCGCCGGAACCCGGATGCCCGGATCTGGGAAAACACCACCCGGGTCCAGGGAGAGGAATACCGGCTGGTGGCACGGCCCGTGGTATTTATGTCGTCGTGCATGCAGTGCCACGGAGACCCTGAAGATGCGCCAAAGGAACTCATCGATATCTACGGCGGTGAAAACGGTTTTCACTACCGGGTCGATGAGGTGGGCGGAGTAGTGGTGGCGGGTTTTCCCGTGGCCATGATCAAGAGTCCCGCCAAGGAGCTGACCTTTCAGTATCTGATGCTGTACCTGCTGGGCATTCTTTTTTTTACCGGCCTGATCAGTCTGTTCTTCGACCGGCTGGTCATGAAAAATCTCAAGCACCTGTCCGGGATTTTCAAAACCCGGTTTTCCGGAGAAACCGAACAGGACATCATCAAGAAGCTGGAACGTAAAGATGAGATTGAAGGCCTGATCGAAGGGGTGGAAGAGCTGGCAATCTGCCTGTCCGATACCCGCAGCCAACTGGAGGACCATACCCGGAACCTGGAAAAAAAGGTGGAGGACCGGACCCGGGAACTGGACCGGAAAGCCAGAAAACACCTGGGGGACGTGCGGTTGTTTGTGGATCTGATCACCGGTTTCGGCAAGGCGCTGACCACAAGGGAACTGCTGGCCGCCCTCCTGGAGAGCGTGGGAAAGCGCTACCGGGCATCGGATGTGGTGTATTACTGCATGGTGACCTCGGAAGACCAGTATGCCTGGAAATCCGGAAACCATGAACCGGAACCGCCTCCGGAAGCCCGGGACCTGGTGTGGAAAAACCAGGTCCTGTTCCAGGGACCCAGACTGTATATCCCGGTGAAATCCCAGGAAAGCCACTGGGGTATCCTGTGCCTGGTGTGGGAAACCGCTCCGGACCCCCGGGACCTGGACGGGGATGTGCTGCTGGCTTTAGGCCAGCAGGTGGCGGTGCTCATCGAAAATATCCATGTGTTTGCAGGTATCCGGTCCCAGCACGACATGCTTCAGTCGGTGTTTGAAGGCATCAGTGATCCGCTGCTGCTCATTGACGAGGATTGCCATATCATTATCACCAACCGGGCCGGTCATGACATTCTGGGACCGGGTTCAAAAAAGGAGCAGGAGGCCATGCTGCGGTCATTTTTATACACTGGCGGGGCCGTCCTGAAAGATTGCAGCATTCTGACCCATGTGGCCCGCACCAGCCATCCGGTGAGCGAGGAGATACATACCCCGGACGACCGGTATTTTGACATCGACCTGTATCCGTTGCCCCGCAGGGAGCAGACCCGGCTTCAGATGGTGCTCTACGCCCGCAACATCACCCAGGAAAAGCGGATGGCAGAACGGATGCGCCAGGCCGAACATCTGGGCGCCATCGGCAAACTGGCCGCGGGCGTGGCCCATGAAATCAACAATCCCTTGGGGGTGATTCAGTGTTACACCGACCTGATCAGGGATGCGGTGACGGACGAAGAGATCGTGTCGGACATCGATGTGATTTCCAAACATACCAGAGCGGCCCAGAAGGTGGTCCAGGACCTGCTGGCCCTGTCCCGGCCCGGAAAATCCATTTCCGGCACCAGCGATCTGAACCAGGTGGTGGCCCGGGCCGTGGATGTGTTCAAGGCCCAGGCCGTGTCCAGGAATATCCATATTGTCACCCGCCTGGCAGAGGGACTTCCCCTGGTATCATGTGATGGCGCCGTACTCGAGCAGATTCTGACCAACCTCTGGCTCAATGCCGTGGATGCCCTCCAGGAAAGCGGGGACACCATCTTCATTGAAACCGCTGTGACAGAAAACTTTGAGGTGGTGCTGCATTTTGCCGACAACGGGCCGGGGATCCCGGATACCGTCAAACCCCGGATTTTCGATCCATTTTTTACCACCAAGGAGGTGGGCAAGGGCACGGGACTGGGGCTTTCCATCGTATACGGATTCGTTTCCGAACTCAACGGCCGCATCACGGTCGACACCGGGGATCTGACCCGGTTCGATATCCATCTGCCAACCGTACCGACGGATCCGGCCATATCGGCCCCGCCCGACAGGACATCGCCATGAATACATTCAGCCTCGTGGTGGTGGATGATGACGCCGATTTTCTCAAAGGCATCATCCGGCACCTGAAAAAACAGTTCGACACCTTTGACATTCTGGGATTCACCTCGGGCGATGCGGCCCTGGCCGCGTTCCAGGACCGGGAGGTCGGGGTGATGCTGTCGGACCTGCGTATGCCGGGCATGTCCGGGCATGATCTGCTGACCCGGGCACTGGACCTGAATCCTTATGTGTGCGTGATCATGATCACCGGGTTCGCCACCGTGGAGAATGCGGTCCAGTCCCTGAAAACCGGTGCCTGGGATTTCATCACCAAGCCGGTGGAGCGCCAGACCCTGTTTTATACCGTGGAGCGGGCCATACAGCATTACACCCTGGCCCGGGAAAATCAGCGCCTCAAGTTTCTGGTGTCCGGGCTGACACCCGAGGAGCGTCAATGGGAAAGCCGGGCCATGAATCAGGTCCAGGAAAAAATCCGTGCCATGGCAAAGACCGACTATACCGTGCTGGTCACGGGCGAGTCCGGCAGCGGCAAGGAATTTGTGGCCAGGGAGATCCACCGCCTGTCTAAGCGCAGCGCGTTTCCCTGTCATGCACTGAACTGCCCGGCCATTCCGGAACCATTGCTGGAAAGCGAGTTGTTCGGCCATGTCAAGGGCGCATTCACCGGGGCCGAGCGGAACCGGGACGGATTTTTCATGGCTGCGGACAAAGGCTCCCTGATCCTGGACGAGATTGGGGATATCAGTCTGCCCATCCAGGCAAAACTGCTCAAGTTTCTCCAGGACAAGGAGGTCAAGCCGGTGGGATCCAGCCGATCCAGAACCGCGGATGTACGGATCATCGCCCTGACCAATCAGGACCTGAACGCCGGAATCCATGATAAAACTTTTCGGGAAGACCTGTTCTACCGTCTGAACGTGCTGTCACTCCATGTGCCGCCCCTGCGGGAGCGGCGGGAGGATATTCCGCAGCTGGCCCGGCGGTTTCTGATTCGAACCTGTGAAGAGATGAACCTGGCGTTCATGGAGATCGACCCGGCCGCCATGGCATGGCTGGCGCGTCAGCCATGGCCCGGCAATGTCCGGGAACTGCTGAACATGGTCCGGCGCCTGGTGGTATTTTCCAGCGGCGGACCCATTGACACGTCGTTGATCCGGCTGGTGGATTCCCGGGTGGACGGACCCGGTGAAACCCTTGTTCCGGATGAACCGGTTCTGTATAAAACCGCCAAAAAGCAGGCCCTGGATATTTTTTCCCGCACCTACCTGACCCGGCTGTTTGAGCACACCCATGGAAACATTTCTGAAACCGCCCGTATCAGCGGTCTGGAACGGGCGTCCATCCAGAAGATCATTAAACGCCTGAACCTGGATGTCTCCCGGTTCAGACCCTGATTTGAAAAAACGGTTGACCCGAATGCAAAGCTGCCTTATATTGCCAGGCTTTTGTTTGAACCCGAATGTGCCAGATGGGAGACATTTGTCATGTATGCCAATATAAGACCGTTTGTTGCATTGTATTCCTCAGTGACCCTGATGATGATGGGACTGGGGCTGTTGAATACGTTTCTGGGGCTCCGGCTCTCTCTGGAAGGGGTGTCCACCCAGGTGACCGGACTGGT
>JAWOCW010000389.1:0-3531 GCA_046483615.1 Desulfosudaceae bacterium | reverse complement strand
AACCCTGGTAAGCGCTCTGCGACAGGCGCTTCATATACCACATCAGCCGGGCATCCAGGCCCACCGGCACAAAAGCCCGGGCGGTCATCAAGGCCATCCGCCGCGACCGGGCTTTTGTGCCGGTGGGCCTGGATGCCCGGCTGATGTGGTATATGAAGCGCCTGTCGCAGAGCGCTTACCAGGGTTATGTCCGGCTGAGCGCCTCCATCGCCTCGCGATAAAAAGAAAGGAACAAAGGACGCCTGAATCCGCCCAGGGTAATTCTCCGCGTCTGGATGAAGACAGGTTCGTTTCCGCTATGCCGTAAAATTCCGCCAATTACAGCAACGCCAGACTCAATCCAAAATCCCCTTACTCCTTTTTCGGTTTCGGCCCTGTTTTGCCGGGCATAAGTTCGCGCCCCAGCTTCTTTTCCAAATCTATACCCCTGTGCGATCCGTCCCGGCAAGAGATGAGTATGGATGTCCCCGGAATTTTCCCCGGAATTTGCGGAATTACCGGTGAATAGTGGAAGAAATGTACCCGCTACGCGGCATAATCAAGCATTTCAATTGTCACTCCCCGTTTATACTCTTTTTCCGCGTGTGCCAGCAATACTTCATTGACTTCAGATGAAATATATTCTTCTCCGCAGTTGTCGCAAATTTGGGCCGGCACCTGCTTGAAAACAAGAGTTGTGTTATGCCTTTCCAGAACAACGGTTGTAAAACCGCTGGTGGTATTTCCATTGTGACAAATCGCACATTTCATGACGACCTCGAATTACGGGGACAGTATATGAATTTATTTCCCTTTTCGTTTTCTGCCTGGTTTTTGCGGTTTCAGCTTTCTGCCCAGTTTATGTTCCAATCCTTCCACAAAGGCTGAGTTTCCCAGCGGCCTGCCAGTCAGTGAATGTTTGCGGATATCTTCCAGTTCTTCATTTGAAAATGCCCCTGACAGAAATTGCTGCCAGTCACCGCCTATGATTGAGAGCACGGGGTTCACATTTACAAGCTTATCGTTTTTCCCCGACATGTGGGCCAGCACGCTGCTCCAGGGCCACTTGTCAGGAGACGTTGCCATTTTTGCCCGAACCGGATTGTTTTCGATATACCGGACACAGGCAACCAAATATCGCTCATCCATAACAAATGAAGAAAACCGCTCCTGCCACAAATGACCGCGCCACCCTTCACGGAAATTGATACGCCGGGTATAACGACGATGCGCTTCTCCGATGGCAAGCCGGAGATTCTCAGCTTTTCCAGGCACGGCAATCAGATGGATATGGTTGGGCATTAAACAATACGCCCATATCTCCACATCATACTTCCCGCACCACTCCGCCATCAGGTCGATATATGCCTGATAATCATCATCCGAAAAAAAGGTCGCCTGGCGCCTGTTCCCGCGCTGCGTTATATGGTGCGGCATCCCTTCCGCCACAACTCTTGCCATTCTTGCCATGAAGACAAAATACCCACAACCGTATTATATGTCAATTAAATAGATATACTGTCCCCGGAATTGCCGGAATTGCATAGATATACTGTCCCCGGAATTGCCCCCGGAATTGCGTGAAGAGATGAGTATGGATGTTCTCTACATTTTCAGAAAAATGCATTGACAATCATGGCTAAGCCAGCTAAGCTAACTATTAATAATATCCAATAACATGATGATCCAAGAGAGGTGTTCCATGGAAGTGATAAACATCTTTGATGCCAAAAATAAACTTTCCAAACTTATCGCCGATATTGAAACAAAAAATACCTCCTATCTGATATGCCGTAATGGCAAACCAGTTGCTGAAATCGTCGCACATAAGGCTAAAAATCGGTTAAAAGGCTCACCTGATCTGCGTGTCGGTATCAACGGGGAACTTTTTGACGACGATATGAGCGGAGACTTTGAATGTCTGCAATAATGCTTGACACCTGCGGATTGATCTGGCTTGTAAACGGAGGAGGCAACCTTACCGAAGGCACCTTGGAATTCATTGAAAAAGCCGATATCGTTTATGTAAGTGCCGCGACTGCATTGGAAATCGGATGCAAAGCCGCTTTAAAGAAACTCGACCTGCCCCTGGATGCAGAAGAATGGTATAGCCAGGTCCTTTCCATACATGATCTTGTTGAAATACCGATAACCGGTAAAACAGCCTTATTTTCAGCCGCTCTGCCGCCTATTCACAAAGACCCGGTAGACAGAATCATTATCGCTACTGCCATTTTAAACCGACTTCCTGTTGTCACGCATGACAGCAGGTTCAGCCAGTATTCAATTGACGTTCTCAGGTAATCGCAACTAATTCCGTAATTCTGCTGGGAAACTATACTTAATTCAAATCCCCCCTACTTCTTTTTCGGTTTCGGTCCTGGTTTGCCGGGTGTAAGCTCACGCCCCAGCTTCTTTTCCAGTTCCCCGGTAAATTGTCGGCTGCCCAGGGGCCGGCCGGTGCGCTCGTGCTTTTGCAGGGCCCCGGAATTCTTGCGCGGAATTCTTGTCCCCGGAATTCGCGAGAAACTTTTTTCGGAAAAAGAGGTTGTCATGGCCTTTTCTCCCGTTTGTGAAAGGATATGGACAAAAGCGCGGGCGCGCCCCTATTCTTTTTCAATGGTGCCGCCGGCCCGCTGCACGGCGGCCTTTTCAAACGACGCCTGGAACCCCGGGGCGTAGTTCATGTACTGCGGGATGGGATAGCGCAGACCCGCCGCGTGGGTTTTTTCCAGCCCTTCCATCAGGACACCCAGTTTTTCTGCCGGGCAGGCAAACATCACCTCATGGTCTTGGGCCCCTCCCCAGATGCGGTCGCCGTTTCCCAGAGTGACATACTGGGGCTTACCGGTTTTCAGGACCTTGGTCACCCCCTCATGGCAGGATCCCACCCGTCCGGCGGCGGCAAATTCCAGAACGCCCCCCTCCATAAAAAGGTAGCCCTGGATAAACCGCATGGCCTGGGCAGGCAGACAGTATACCAGCACTGTGTCCGGAACTATCTTTGTCCGTGTCAAAGGCGAGATAATCAAGCCCGAAAAAGGTTCGTCCAGCGCGTTAAGATGACGACCGAACTTTCCGGCCGTCTCCCGGTCCTTTGAATAAAGCCCCACGCTGAAGGCCTCGGCCCACTCTCGCTCCTGGTCAGTGAGCGTGTCCCACCCGTACAGCGCTCGGGCCAGCTTGCAGTTGATGTCCGCCCCGGTAATGGCAATGGTCCACCCATAGGCGCGCGCCATTTTAAAATTCTGGCACACAAAGTTCTGCACGCCCAGGTCCCTGAATGGACGTTTGTATTCGGGCGCGATGTCATCTTCCGACCGGACAATTTTTACCGCCAGGGGAAAGGTCGCCGGCCGGATCAGGTCTTCGATCCGCCGGCCATACTCTCTGTACTTTTCCAATGATGTTTTCATGCGGACTCCTTGAATTCCACAATTCCGCGCAATTCCGGGAATTGGTGTCTCATCCCTGTAAGTTCTTGCTCACACAGTTTTTTCTAACAAAATTCCGGGGACATCCATACTTAACTCAAAACCTCCTGCTTTTTTT
>JAWOCW010000351.1:0-13534 GCA_046483615.1 Desulfosudaceae bacterium | reverse complement strand
CATTAAATGACATTTCAACAGCCACCTCCTGATGAGGGCGCCTCAAATACCTGCGTTATAATCGGCTTAGCCTGATATCAGCACTGTTACGGACCATGACAATCGCACTGCCGGACCTTACTGTCCAGCATATCGAAATATCACATGATTCCGAATCAGTACTGAAATTTTTCAAGGAGAAGGGATAAGGGAAAGTATAACTGGCAAGGAAAAACGGCAGGCAATTTACATAAGAAAAGAAAGCCCCCCGCCATTGTGCCGTGTTGGTAGGTCTTTGACCTGATTTTTACAACGTGGGCGCCATTTGGCTTCTTCAGGCTTTTCTGTACGCGCAGAACATGCTCACCAAAGCCAGGGACGGCTCCCTTCCTGCTTTGTTTGGGACAAAGAGCATCTTTCAATCACCTGCACGACAGGGGGCTAAAACGTTCTTTTTTAAATTCCCAATCACGTTAAAGGCACTGATACCCTGACCGGCTTGATTCAGAATAAAAACTATTGCTGACCGGTTTCAAGGGTATGAATCAAATGATTTGACCGCGTCATGACTACCTGCAGCAACTTTTCATAATTATCTTTCAACTCGATTAAATCATTCGAAATATTCAAGGCGGCCTGGGTCAGCTGGGTAAAATTGTCAGTTCCCTGAGGCATATTCTGCGCCTCCTGGACCTTTTTTACTTCCTGAAAAAGCAATTCACCGACCCGGCTGGCATTTATCACGTTTTCATCGGCCATGAATTTAAGTTTTTTGCCAAAAAGATCTATGGTTATGTATTCACCCAAAGCGCTTATGTCCTTTTCGGCTTATTGCTGAAACACATTTTAATATCAGGCCGGTGCCGCGGTAAATTGATCAATTTTTTTAAGCAGCCCATCCACCTTGGATTTTATCAGTGCCTTTTCCTCTGCAAATTGGTTTTCTGCTTCCACCTTCTCCTCAAGTTCCCTCTCCAACTGCGACACTTTTTGATTCAGCTCTTGATTGGCTGTTTCTAATTCAGTAAGTTTTTCTAATAACTTGACAACCTTGCTTTCAATTTCATCGAAACGGGCCGTAACCTGTTCATTCTCCTCACTACTCAAAAATTCACCTCATTATATTTTTTTTCAGTCTAACCATCAATACCAAAGAATGTCAAGATAAATAACCGCTTTTTTGACGTGCTGCTTCTTCGGCCCGGGCAAGATCTTCAAGACTGTTAATGCCGGTCACTTCAAAGGCATCATCAAGTATAAAAGTTCCTACCGGATATTGATTTGTATAAGCAACATCAATAATATCAGTTAGATATAGCTCATTTTGAGAATTGGACGGGTTTATCCGCCCCAAAGCCCAGGACAGAAACGATTTAACCACACAATAGGTGCCGGCGTTAACTATGTTAATTTGTTTTATGGCCTGGTCAGCGTCGGCCTCTTCCACTATTCTGGAGACCTGCCCTTTTTTGTCTAAAATAATCCGGCCATAGCCGGTGGGGTCATGGTGGCGCACCGATAACAGGGTAACGTCGGTTTTCTGTCGCTGCTGCTGATCGATCAGGCTTTGTATGGTCCGGTAAGATAAAAACGGCACGTCACCGCACATGATGACAACCTGACTGACCTGGTCGGGAACCTGTTCCAGGGCGCATAAAACCGCGTGTCCGGTGCCCAGCTGCTCCTCCTGAACGGCGAACCGGAATTTTCCCAGCCGGGCGGCCTCCTGCTGGACAGCCGCGGCCTGGCAACCGACCACCACCACAATATTATCACTGGAGGTAATCAGAAGAGCATTTTCCAGCACATGGCTCAGCATGGATTTGCCGCATACTTCATGCAGCACCTTGGCTTTTTCCGACTTCATCCTGGTACCCCGGCCGGCCGCCAAAACCACAACTGCCATCTGCGAATTTTCCTGTCCCATATTAAGCCCTTTTTCAGCCCGAATTTCATGAAATATCCGGGTTAGTGTACCTTCTTATAGGAAATTACCGATATCAACAAAAAAGGGCATGCTTTCAAAGAAAGGCATGCCCTTTATCTAAATTAATTACCATCTCCGTGACAATATTGGTGGCAGCGTTTATTGTGTTTGCTACCATTTGTTACCAGCCGTTTGCCACGCCGTCCCAGGAAGCTTATTGTTTTTCAGGTAAAATTTTTTTATCCTGAACAACAATTGAGTCGTTGGATAGAACGGGTCAAAGCCGCCCTGGCCCTGGCCTCATCCACGTCGTCCCGATTAGATTCCGCCAGCCGTTTTTCAGCCCTGGCCTTGGCGGCCTCCGCCCTTTGAATATCAATTTCTTCCTTTTTCTCGGCTGATTCGGCCAGGATGGTTACCCTGTCCGGCAAAGCTTCCGCGAAACCGCCGCTTACAAAAACACGCTCTTCCCGGCCATCGGCAGCGGTATAACGCACGGTACCGGTCTGAAGGGAGGTCAGAAACGGGGTATGATCCACGAGAACGCCGAATTCACCGACTGTGCCGGGGGCCATGACGATACTGGCGTCGCCACTGACCACATTTTTTTCCGGAGTAACAATTGATAATTGAATCGTCTTTGCCATTGTATATTTTCTACCCTTTGGCTGAATGTGTATTGCCTGCTATTCCTGTTTCATCTTCTCAGCTTTGGCCACGGCTTCCTCAATGGTGCCGACCATGTAGAAGGCCCGCTCCGGCAGTTCATCGTACTTGCCTTCGCAGATTTCCTTAAAGCCCCGGACGGTCTCTTCAACCTTGACGTAGACACCGGACATGCCGGTAAAGGTTTCGGCGACATGGAAAGGCTGGGAAAGAAAACGTTGCAGTTTTCTGGCCCGTTCCACGGTCAGCTTATCTTCATCGGACAATTCTTCCATCCCGAGAATAGCGATAATATCCTGCAGCTCTTTATACTTCTGAAGAATGGTCTGAACCTGGCGGGCGACTTTGTAGTGCTCATCGCCGATATAAGCCGCGTCCAGAATCCGGGAGGTCGAATCCAGCGGATCCACGGCGGGATAAATACCGAGCTCCGCGATCTGGCGGGACAGAACCACGGTACCGTCCAAATGGGCGAAGGTCGTAGCCGGGGCCGGGTCGGTCAAGTCATCCGCGGGAACATAGACGCACTGGACCGCGGTGATGGAACCCTTGTCAGTTGAGGTGATGCGCTCCTGCAATTCGCCCAGGTCAACCGCCAGGGTCGGCTGATAACCAACCGCCGAAGGGATACGACCCAGCAGCGAGGAGACTTCCTGGCCGGCCTGGGTAAAGCGGAAAATATTATCAATAAAGATCAGCACGTCCTGGCCCTCTTCATCGCGGTAATATTCAGCCGCGGTCAAGGCGGACAAGGCCACCCGCGCCCGGGCACCAGGCGGTTCTGTCATCTGACCGTAAATCAGGGCCGCTTTGGGCAAAACCCCGGAATCCTTCATTTCATGATAAAGGTCGTTGCCTTCGCGAGTCCGCTCACCGACTCCGGCAAAAACAGAAATACCGCCGTGCTGCATGGCGATATTATGCACCATTTCCATCATGATAACGGTTTTGCCGACGCCGGCGCCACCGAACATGCCCATTTTACCACCCCGGGGAAACGGCACCAGCAGATCAATGACCTTGACGCCGGTTTCCAGAACGTGAACTTCCGTGTCCTGTTCGGTGAATTTGGGGGCTTCCCGGTGAATGGGCATCATTTTTTCCTGGCTGATCGGTCCCAGGCCGTCCACGGGCTTGCCGACAACGTTCAGCACCCGGCCCAGTCCGGCCTCGCCGACCGGCATCATGATCGGGTTGCCGGTATGTTTGGCGGGAGCGCCCCGGACCAGACCATCGGTAATGTCCATGGCAATTGTTCTGACAACGTTATCACCCAGATGCTGGGCGACTTCAACCACCAGGTTGTCGGGTTCATCATTGATGGCGGCATTCGTTATCAACAGTGCGTCCCGGATCGGGGGCAACTTTCCGGGATCAAATTCCACGTCAACAACCGGCCCCATAACTTGTGTGATCTTACCAATGTTCTCTTCCATTTATTACCTCCCACAAACGCTGTTATATATCACCTGAATTATATTATTTCGATCTTTTATCCCTTGAGCGCTTCGGCGCCACCGACGATATCCATCAATTCACCGGTAATAGCCGCCTGTCGGGCTTTATTGTAGACCAGAGTAAGTTCGTCCACCATATCATCGCAGGCCTTGGTGGCATTGTCCATGGCGGCCATCCGGGCCGCGTGCTCACTGGTTGATGTTTCCAGCAGGCTTTTGAATATCTGGATGTAAACATTCCGCGGCAGCATCTCGCCCAGCAATTCCTCCGGCGACGGTTCACAGATATGTTCGGCCAGATAACCGGCTTCATGTTCATCTTCCGAGTCACTGCTTTCAATCGGAGGAATAGGCAGCAACTGGAAATCAATCGGGGTCTGCCGGGACATGCCACCGAATTCGGAATAAATCACATAAACCTCATCGCAATCTTCCTTCAGGAAACTGTTCATCAATTCCCGGCCGGACTGCATGGCGATATCAAAACCGACTTTACCGCCAACCACTCCGAGATATTCGTTCCAGACGGGAAATTTCTTTTTCTGGGCCCATTTCAGCCCCTTTTTCCCGAAACAAGTGAAAGAGACCTCGGTATCAGGCAAGGCCATTTTTTCCCTGGCCAGTTCATTGGCCCGGTTGATCAGCTTATTGTTGAATCCGCCGCATAACCCCCTGTCAGAAGTACACAGAACGATATGCACCTTTTTTATCTCATCCCGGGGTACCAGCAGCGGACTGGCCTCTCCATCTCCGCCTGACTTTTCGGCCAGGCTTCCCAGAACCTCGGAAAATTTATCCGCGTACGGCCGAAAAGCCTCCATGGCGGACTGAGCGCCACGCAGCTTGGAGCTGGCCACCATGTTCATGGCGCGGGTAATCTTCTTGGTCTTTTTAATACCGCTTATCTTTGACTGAACTTCTTTTAGACTCGCCATACCCTAATTACCTTTATGTAAAAATGCCTGACTGTTTATACTGAATCACGACCCTGCTTAGACCGTGTCCTTAAACTCCGCATCATAGGCATCCAGCGCTTTTTGCAGAAGCGCTTCGAGTTCTTCCGTCAGTTCCTTTTTATCGGCTATGCCACTGAAAAATTCGGCATAATTACTTTCGATAAAGTTATACAGTCCTTCCTCGTAGCGGGCCAGAACATCGGTATCATACTTATCCAGGTAGCCCTTGGTACCGGCATAAATGATAGCCACCTGCTTTTCCAGGGGAAGCGGCTGATATTGGGGCTGTTTCAAGATTTCAACCAGGCGCTCACCCCGAACCAGCTGTCTCTGGGTGGATTCGTCAACGTCGCTGCCAAAAGCGGCAAAAGATTCAAGCTCCCGGAACTGGGCCAGGTCCAGCCGCAGATTACCGGCTACCTGTTTCATGGCCTTGGCCTGAGCAGCTCCACCAACCCGTGACACGGACAGACCAACGTTAATGGCCGGTCGAACGCCGGCAAAGAAAAGATCCGGTTCCAGGTATATCTGGCCGTCGGTAATGGAAATAACATTGGTGGGGATATAAGCGGAAACGTCTCCGGCCTGGGTCTCAATAATCGGCAGGGCGGTCAGGGAACCGGCTCCGAGCTCATCATTGAGCTTGGCGGCCCGTTCCAGCAGACGCGAATGGTTGTAGAAAATATCACCGGGATAAGCTTCACGTCCGGGAGGACGCCGCATGAGCAGGGATACCTGACGATAGGCGGCCGCCTGCTTGGAAAGATCATCGTAGATAATCAAAGCGTGCTGGCCCTTGTCCCGGAAATATTCTCCGATGGCACAACCGGCATAAGGCGCCAGAAACTGCAGCGAAGCCGGCTCACTGGCATTGGCGGCCACGATGGTGGTATATTCCATGGCACCGTGTTTTTCAAGAATTGCGGCCACCTGGGCCACGGTCGATTTCTTCTGACCGCAGGCCACGTAAATGCAGTAGACATCGGTATTTTTCTGGCTCAGGATAGAGTCGACGGCTACCGCGGTTTTGCCGATCTGCCGGTCGCCAATGATAAGCTCACGCTGTCCCCGGCCAACCGGTGTCATCGAGTCAATGGCTTTCAGTCCGGTCAGCATCGGCTCGTGAACACTCTTACGGGCGATTACGCCGGGAGCCACCATTTCAATACGACGGGACTCATTGCTGTCAATAGGACCTTTACCGTCCACCGGCTCGCCGGTAGTATCAATAACCCGGCCGAGTACTCCCTCACCCACGGGAATTTCAGCGATGCGCTTGGTCCGCTTGACAATGTCACCTTCCTTGATATGGGTATCATCCCCCATGATGGCGACACCGACACTGTCTTCTAAAAGGTTCATAGCCAGCCCAATGATACCGCCTGGAAATTCAACCAGCTCCAGGACCATGACATTGGTCAAGCCGTAGACCTGGGCAATACCGTCACCAACCGACAGCACCACACCCGTCTCACTCAGTTCAACAGTTTTGTCGAACCCCTTAATCTGCTCCTTGATTACCTGACTGATCTCTTCTGCTCTTATTTCCATTAGACTCTCTCACCTTTTTTTAAAGATTCTTTCATATTTTCTAATTGGGTTTTTATGCTTCCGTCCAATACCATATCTCCCACCCTGGTGACTACCCCGCCGATCAGCGCGGTATCCTGGGTAACATTCAGCATAACCTCTTTGCCGGTCATTCGTGAAAGAGAGGCCTTGATTTTTTCCACGGCATCATCAGAAAGTTTGCTGGCGGAAATAACTTCAGCCTGAACAACGCCCTTATATTCGTCCACCAGCTTCTGGTAAAACTCAACGATTCCCCGTAAATCACCCATACGCCCTTTTTCAAAAAGAAGCAGCAGAAATGATTTTAAAACATCCGACAGGCCGATTTTGTCGATGATAACCTCCAACGACTTTTTACGGGCTTCGGCAGGATAGAGGGGGTTGCTGATAAGGACTTCAAAATCTTTTTCCTGATCCAGTACCGCCACAAAATCGTTCAACTGGTCCCGGTACTGCTCTGCCTGGCCATCCTCCTTGCCGATCAAAATCAATGCCTTGGAATAACGCCTTGAAATAGAAAAATTTCTCACTGTAGCACCACCTTGTCCAAATATTCATCAACCAGCCGGTTCTGATCATCAGCAGTTATTTTTTCCTTGACCAGCAGCTCCGCCCTGTTTACGGCCTTATCAAGAATTTCCGACTGCAGCCGCATCTTGGCGGCCGCAAACTCATTTTCAATATTTCGCCGGGCCTGATCTTCAATTTTAGCAGCAGACGCCTTGGCGTTTTCCAGAATTTTGGCCTTTACGGCTTCGCCCTGTCTTTCATACTCGCTGATTATTTGCTCCGCCTCCGCGTCCAGGGCGGCAATCTTCTGATTCATTTCTTCCAGGGTCTTCCGGGTCGTTTCCTTTTTTTCTTCCAGAGCAGCCAACTCTTCCCGAATACCGGCAATGCGACCATTCAGGGCGTTGGAAACCGGTTTGCGAATAATCAGAAAAAGAGCCACCACCAGTACCACGAAATTCAGAACTTTTTGCCAGTCCGTTGCTTTCCAGGTGACTTCATCACCGCCGGACGCCGCCCAGCAGGCACCTGCCGCGACCAACAGCAGAGTCGCGATTACAAGAGATCGCAGGATATATTTTTTGAACAAGTCAGACATCACCATACCATTCATGCGACCTCCCTCCCCAGAATCTTCTGGCCGATTTCAGCGGCAAAGGCCTCCACTTCCTGTTGCAGTTCAGCGGCGGCTTTTTCAGCTTCAGCGGCGATCCGCGTTTTGTTTTCGGAAATTGTCTGCTGAGTTTTCTGATTCATCTCTTCGATAAGAGACTTCTCTTCCTCAGAGGCTTTTTCAATCAGCTCATTCTTTTTCTTCATCCCATCTGATTTGGCTGTCTTGATACCTTCCGTCAACGCGGTTTCTTTCTCGGCCACATCCTGTTGATACCTATCAATATGGCTGTCAAGACTATCCACCTTTTCTTTTCGCCGGGCGATGACGTTTCTGATCGGCTTATACAAAACCAGATTCAAAGCCCAGATCAGGATAATAAAATTGATGATCTGCCATATCAGGGATTTGTCGGGAAAAACCGAGATGGCGCTTTCTGCCAGGGCCGACTCAGCCCCCAGCATAATAGCGGACGCCGTCACCGTCCCCGCCGCCAACCCTTTTTTAGTTAAACTCATTTAAACCTCCAGGCAACCGGTATAATTCAATATCAGACTGTAACATCCCGCAGTTACATAAAAACTAAAAAATTAAACTGCCTTTATATCATAGCCATATTAATTGTCAAAGGTTTTTTGGGAAATTTTTAACTTTTGGCTTCTCCTTATCATCCTCCCCGGCAGCCGCGGCCGAATGACCGGCCGGCTCAGCGGTCGAGTTCCGGGGAGTCATGGTGCAACTGCCGTTGAACTGCACGCCGGCATCAATAGATATCACCGGGGCCTTAATATCACCCTCGATCCTGGCCGGAGGATAAACCTCTATGCGATTTTCCGCGCTGATAACCCCGTTGACCTGGCCCATAACAATGGCTACTCCCACGGATACATCAGCGTCTATGACCGCTTTTTCGCCAATGATGACGGTGCCGGCCTGGCTGTCGATCCTGCCCGAAACCCGTCCATCCAGCCGAATGGTGCCATCGAACTTGATGGTCCCCTCAACAACGGTGTCTCCTCCCAGAAACGTGGTAATGGCGTCGGCCTCTTTCGCTTTTCCCATGGTATCTTCCTCCCTGTGATTGGCTTGGTTGGCCCAAAACATATCACGAATTTTCATTAAAATCTCTCCTGGCGGTAAAGTATAAAACTCCCGCCGCTCTTTTCTGATAGCCTGATATGACATTCCCATATGATATCCGGGTATAATATCAGGCTCGCGCCGCCTTTCACCTAATTTTACCAGGTCCTCCTCCTGACCGGTTTCGGCAAGGAGCATTTATTCGATGGAGGTCCGTTTCCTGCTGACATTCAGCAACAGGGCGATTCCCAGCAGAAAGGCCACGGTGGACGAACCACCATAACTGATCAGGGGCATCGGCACCCCCACCACCGGCAGCAGTCCCATGACCATCCCGGCATTGATAAAAACCGGCCAGAAAATCATGGCCGCCACTCCCACCGCCAGAATCATCCGGAACATGTCCCGGCAATGATACGCGATACTGATGGCCCAGATAATGATCAACAGATACAACAACAAAACAAAAGAGGTCCCGATAAGACCCCACTCCTCAGCCAGTACCGACATAATAA
Organism: Desulfosudaceae bacterium; assembly: GCA_046483615.1. Lineage (GTDB taxonomy): Bacteria > Desulfobacterota > Desulfobacteria > Desulfobacterales > Desulfosudaceae > CAYTQK01. The sequence goes on along the minus strand of JAWOCW010000351.1, from coordinate 4,259 downwards.
AATCGGTATGCTGCTCCGGCAAAAAAGCCAGGGCGTTCTGGGTGCCCTTTAAAAAGCCCTTGCCCGTTATCATTCCGGAACCAATGGCAATTTTAGATTGTATAATATGATAGCCGGCACCGAGCGGGTCCCGGTTGGGATTGAGAAAGGTTAGAATCCGCTCTTTTTGATAGTCATGCAGAAAAAACAGCCAGGTCAAAGGCAGAAAAATAACGGTCAGGCCGGTCAAAAAATACAAGGTCCGCCTGGCAATGCCCACAAAAGCAGTCATGGAAACAGCCACCAGCACCATAATCAGGGCGGTTCCCAGATCCGGCTGGGATTTGATCAGCGCAAAAGGAACGGCGATGAGAATAAAAGGAATGATCAGTTGCCGGAGGCTGAGCCTGCCCTCTCCGGTATGCCTGGCATAATATTTGGCCAGAATGACGACGACGGCCAGCTTGACAAATTCTGAAGGCTGAATGGCGATCGGGCCCACCGGCAACCAGCGCCTGGCACCGCCGGCTTCCGTGCCGAAAAAAACCACCGCCAGCAGCAGCCCGATACAGAACAGATAGAGTCCTTCCGCCCAGACATAAAGCGTCTTGTGATTAAACAACAGGGATACCAGAATCAGGGCCAGGCCCCCGGACAACCAGGTCAACTGCCGGAAAAACAGATTCCACTGCTGAGAATCCGTATCAGAAGCGGCGGCACTGTAAAGCGTAACCGCCCCGATAAGACCTATCAGCAAAACCAGCAGCAACAGCCCCCAGTCAGCCTGTTTTTTTGTTTCATCCCTTATTAACATAATCGTTTTCGCGTCCGGCCGGCCTGAATTTTCACAGCTGTTCCGACGAGCGCACCTTTTCTCCGGATAAGTCCCTTGACGACAGGTACTCCTCAATCAATTTCCTGGCTATGGGCCCCGCCGCCACGGAGCCGTGTTCGCCGTGTTCCACCACAACCGCCAAAGCCAGGCGAGGCTGTTCCGAAGGAGCAAAAGCGACGAACCAGGCATGCGGTTTCAGCAGATAGGAGCGTTCTTCTTCATCTTCGTCCTCCTCCGGGCTGGAAACCACCTGGGCCGTGCCGGTCTTGCCGCTGATGTCGAACCGAGGGCTGTAGGCGGCATACCTGGCCGTGCCGTGCCGATCATTGACCACTCGCCACATGCCCCGGCGAACCACCTCCAGGGTTTCCGCGTCAACCGGCAGATGTCCTTTGTTTTCCGGATCGCCGGATTTGATCACGTCTCCCGTCACGGTCTCCAGGCGGTCCAGAACAACCGGTTTTTTTATCTCCCCGCCATTGGCCACGGCCGCGGTTAAAACAGCCAGTTGCAGAGGGGTTACCAGATTATAGCCCTGGCCGATAGCCATATTTAAAGTATCACCGCCGACCCAGGGCTGATTCAAGCGGGTTCGTTTCCATTTCTTGGAGGGGACCAGGCCATCCGCCTCCGAGGAAAGCGCGATTCCGGTCGGCCGCCCCAGGCCACAGGCTTTGGCATACCAGGCCAGCCTTTCCACCCCGATGTCCCGGCCGGCCTGATAGAAAAAGACATCGCAGGACTGAGACAGGGCCTCAACCAGGTCCATCTCGCCGTGACCATGCCGCTTCCAGCAACGAAACAGGCGATCTCCGTAACGGTAATACCCCGGACAAAAAACGGATGTTTGCTTATCTATGAAATCCTCTCCGTAACCTGCCATGGCCGTAATCAGCTTATAAACCGAAGCGGGGGGGTATTCCGCCTGAATCGCCTTGTTCTGCAGAGGTTTGCGAGAGTTGGAAATCAGCATGTCCCATTCGGACCGGGATAAACCATCGACAAAGGCATTCTGGTCAAAGGCGGGGCTGCTGGCCATGGCCAGGACATCGCCGGAGAATGGATCCAGGGCGATCACGGCCCCGGACCTTCCCTTCAGGAGCTCCTCGGCTTTTTGCTGCAGGGAAAAATCAATGGTCAGATAAAGATTATGACCGGGCCGGGCCGGCACTGTTTCCAGCACCCGGACAACCTGGCCGGCCGCGTTAACCTCCACCTGCCGGCCGCCCTTCTCCCCCCGCAGATATCTATCATAGGTCTTTTCAACCCCGATTTTACCGATCCGGCTGTCAGCATCATACCCGGCATATTGCCGCTCGGCAATGTCCTCCCGGCTGATTCTGCCCAGGTAGCCGATCAGATGAGCGGCCAAATCATTATAGAGGTAATGACGACGAGGGGTATAATTCACCTCCACTCCCGGCAGGTCAAACTTGTGAGATTCCACCACCGCCAGCATGTCCCGCCCCATGTCCTGAATCAACGGGACCGGCCGGTATGATCTCCCGATGGTCCGGTTTTCATTGAACCTGTTTTTCAATCGGGACAGGGGATAACCGGTTAAGCCGGACAAGGTGGCCAGAGTTTCATCAACATCACCGGCGTCCCTGGGAATAAGGCTTAAATCAAAGGCCGGACGATTATCCACCAGTCTCTTGCCGTGACGATCGAATATTAAGCCGCGGTTGGGCTGAACGCTTTGCAGCCGGATGCAATTATTTTTTGAAAGTCTGCGATAGGTAGCGCCTTCCACTACCTGAAGAAAAAAAAGGCGGGTCAGCAACAGAACAAAGGCCGCGATAACCAGAAAAATAACAATTACCAACCGTTGCTTATATAATTCCAGATCAATATTTTTATAGTATGTCGTCACCCCGCCTCCCGGCGCCCCTCATGTTCAGGAAAGGTATCTGATCCGGACCGTCATTCTATCAGCCATTATTTTAAATCCCCGCAACAGGAAAGGACCGGTCAGTCCGGCGGCGACCATGCGACCGATCACACTGCCGGCCGATTGACCGCCAAAAGGTATGCCGTTGCCGGAGAAAAAACCAGTCAGCCAGAAAACGACATGCTCCAGAACAACGCCGGCCACTATGGCCAGAGCGATAAAAAGCAGGTTGTCCCGCTCAATCAGGTATAAAATCACCCGAATGCCACCGTAAAGCCAGACATAAACCAGAACATACATTCCCAGGGCACCGCCGGTCAGCGAATCCATCATGAAAGCGGTTAACAGTAAAGGGACAATCGCCCGGCCGGGGGAATGATACAAACCCAGATAAACCACCAAGGGAAGCAGCAGGTCGTAATTAAAAGAAGGCGGCAGCAGCACCGGAAAAACCGTTGATTGCAGAACCACCAGGATCAGGCAGACAAAGATATAAAGACCATAAATCATTTTTTTTCAGGAAATTCATATCGCGAAGGAGTCAACACCACCAGAACCTCTTCCAGTTTATCAAAATTAACGATGGGATCTACCTCGACCGTCTGAAAAACGCCGGCATTAAGCTTGACCAGCCCGGAGACGCGACCGATCCGCAAACCCTTGGGGTAAACTCCGTCCAGCCCGGAGGAAACTACCAGGTCACCGATCCGGACATCCTCTTTTCGTAAAACGTATTTAAAATCACAACGGTTATGAGGGCCGCCCTTAACCACCCCACGAGCCCTGGTGCGCTGGCACAGGGCGTCGACCGCGCTGTTTTGATCAATGATTAAAAGGACCTTGGAATAGTAAGGTGACACGTCAATTATCTGACCGACAATACCTTCGGAAACAACCACCGGCATGTTTCGGCGGACGCCATCCGCGCTGCCCTTGTCAATAACAACCGTTTTGAACCATCCCGACGGATCCCGGGCGACCACCTCAGCCGCGAAGGTATCGTAGTTGATCTGCCCGTGAAATTCCAGGAGATTCCGCAGACGCTTATTGGCCAGCGCGACCTCTTTAAAGGCTTCATTGTCAGCTTCGACCTGTTTTAATCGTTCCCGCAGAGCTTCATTTCTGCTGGCGGTATTGACCAGGTAGAAATAGTGCCGCCAGATATCTCTGGCGAACCGGGCCGTGCTGACAACGGCGTCCTGAGCCGGAGCCACCAGGAACAAACCGACCAGCCCCCCGTTCATGGGATAGGTGCTGCGCCGGCTGGTGGCGATAAGGAAGACGAGACTGACAATGAGCACGCCGCCGGTTATACCGGATATAATCAACAACCGTTTGAAAGACATGGATGTTACTTCAACAATTATGGCGCCGACAGGTTGCCACGCCGCCGGCGATGGCTCGCCGAATAATTCCGAGGCGGCCGGCTGGCCCGGATATTTCACGAGTCGATTTGAGCGCGGCTGAGATTTTTAAGGCGAAAAGCAGCGGCGTCAGCCTGGGCGCCCGCTCCACCGACTGGTGGGATGATCTGACCAACCTGTTCGACGTCAT
>JAWOCW010000346.1:0-6562 GCA_046483615.1 Desulfosudaceae bacterium | reverse complement strand
TTGTAAGGTAAAAACATGCCCCATACAATTAACAATAAGTAAAAAAAGAATATTTTTCAAGAGACAAGCGAAGAATGACGAAATCGTGATTTTTACGAAGCCGACAGGAAGAGGAGGATTATAGTTTGTCGATTTTCTTGCGGTGGCGGCGCTCTTTTTTGGACAGGCGCCGGCTGGGTCCCTTTTTCCTGGTGCCGGTCTTTGAGGAGGGTTCTTGCTCAGCCTCCGCCCCACTGTCTCCTGCTTCCATCATCACCGCCCGCGTTAACAGCTGTTCAAATTCAAGCGAACCCACCACCGCGGCTCCCTGTCGCTCGGCGAACCGGCTGATGTCCCGGTCCGAACTGACCACCAGGGCGCGCTCCCTTTTCTGGGCGGCCATGTTTTTAATCAGGCTGTCAGCCGTCTGGCCGGGTGCCGAAAAAACAATGGAAACGCCGTTTACCCGGTCTCGTCGCTGGTAATAGGCGGGCGCGGCCGCGCCGTCAAAAATAACGGTGATTTTATGGGGCTTGAGGCTTCGATAGGCCGACAGCATTTTCAGCAGGGCTTCCCGTCCCGACTGCATATCACGTCTATCCAGAATACTTAATTCCGCGGACTGGCGAATGAGGTTATAACCGTCAATGATTATATGGAGGGACATGGGCCAGGGCCGGGCTAGATTTTTTCAAGCAGGGTCAGCACTCGATCCAGGTCGTCATCAGAGTAAAAGGCGATTTCAACTTTTCCTTTTTTACCGCTCCGTTTTATCCGCACCTGCGTCCCGAAGCGCCGGGAAAAATTGTCGGCCAGGTCATTATAATATTGCTCATCGCTCCTGGTCGTGGTTTTGCCGCGACTGGTCCGGGTCTGGCCGTCCTTCCCGCCGTTGTCGGTTATGAGCGCTTCGGTTTGTCTCACGGAAAGGCCTTTGGACAGGATGTTCTGCCAGGCGGCTTTTTGCTGCTGAGGCGTCCTGGCGCCGAGCAGGGCCCGGGCATGTCCCATGCTGAGGCGACCTTCCCGGATACTGTCCTTGATGTCGGCGGGCAGCTTGCGAAGCCGCAGAAAATTGGCAATGGCGGAGCGGCTTTTGCCGACGCTTTCCGCGACCTGTTCCTGGGAAAATCCAAAATCCGAGACCAGGGCGTGATAACCGTCAGCCTCTTCCAGGGGATTGAGGTTTTCCCGCTGAACGTTTTCCACGATGGAGAAGACCAGGTGCTGGCGATCGGTTATTTCCCGGACTATTACCGGCACCTGTTTCAATCCCGCCATCTTGGCCGCGCGTAATCGCCGTTCTCCGGCTACCAGCTCATAGCCGGTATCGACCCGGCGCACGACCATGGGCTGGATGACTCCCTCCTGCTTGATGGATCCCGCCAGTTCAGCCAGTTCGTCTTCGGCAAAAAGATGACGCGACTGGTAGCGGTTGGGCGCGATCATTTCTATTTCGCAAAAGAAATAGTCACTGTCGCGGTCATTGCCCTCGACGGGATCAATGTCCGGAAACAGGGCGTCCAGCCCGCGGCCCAGGGCCTGCTTCTTGCGGGGCCTGTCTTTGGGAGCGGTATTCTTTCTGGTCATGGTCGTCACAATTGGGCCGTCATCTCTTCGGCCAGGGCGAGATAGCTTCGGGCCCCGGACGAGGATGGCGCGTAATTGATAATCGGTAGTCCGAAGCTGGGCGCTTCACCCAGCCGGACGTTTCTGGGAATCCTTGTTTTAAAAATCAGATCGTTAAAATATTTTTCAGCGTCTTCAGAAACCTGGTAGGAGAGGTTGGTGCGCTGATCGAACATGGTTAAAAGAATGCCGGCAATTTTCAGGGCCGGGTTCCAGTGCTGCTTGATCCGCTTGACGGTCTGCAGCAGCTGGCCCAGTCCTTCCAGGGCGTAAAATTCACTTTGCAGAGGAATAAGCAGGCTGTCGGCCGCTGACATGGCGTTTATGGTCAGCAGGCTTAACGAAGGCGGGCAGTCCAGTATAATATACTCAAAATGTTCAAACTGGCCGTTCAGGCATTCTTTTAAAATTTTTTCCCGGCCGGCTTCTCCGAACATTTCAAATTCAAAGCCGGTCAACTCCACCCGCGAGGGGATGATTTTCAAGTTGTCCACGGTGGTGTTCACGATAACCCGGGCGAGGTCCACCTCGCCGATGAGCGCGTGGTAAAGGGTTTTTTCCAGTTGGCCCTTGTTTACCCCGATACCGGTGGTGGCGTTGGCCTGGGGATCGCAATCCACCAGCAGCGTCGACCTGTTCAGGGATGCCAGGGCGGCGGCCAGATTAATGGCAGTGGTGGTTTTGCCCACCCCGCCTTTCTGATTGGCTATGCAGATAGTAGTGGTCATGAGGGGTTCATATCATAAAAGATTTTTTTTGAAAAGATTATATGATAATTTATAGAAATGAAACAAGAAAGGCGGATAGATGCGATTTTCACATAAAAAGACAGCCACCTTAAAAACAATCGCCGGACTGTTTTTTCCCATCTTCGTTTTCTGCTGTCTGATGCAGCCGGTGGCCGGCTGGAGCCTGACCAATGCCGAAGAAAAAAAAATGGGCCAGGAATTTTTAAAATATGCCCGAAAGTCATTTTCTTTTGTGGAGGATCCTTTTACCGTTCATTACCTCAATCAACTCGGGCACCGGCTGGCCGCGGTTTTTCCGGAAGAAGCCTTTGAATATAAGTTCTATATTATTGAAAACCCGGTTTATAACGCTTTCGCGGCGCCGGCCGGTCATGTTTTTATCAACAGCGGTCTGATCAGCGCCATGGACAGCGAAGAGGAACTGGCCGGTATCCTGACGCATGAGATCGCCCATGTTTATTGCCGCCACATCGCCGAAAAAATTGACCAACAAAAAAAGATATCACTGGCTACCCTGGCCGGTATGGCGGCCGCTGTTTTTCTGGGAAGCCCGGCCCTGGCCATCGGCTCGGCCGCTTCCGGCCAGGCGGCCAGCCTGGCATACAGCCGTCAGGATGAGCGCCAGGCTGATCAGCTGGGCGTAAAATACCTGTGCCAGGCCGGTTACAGCGCCCGCGGGCTGCTGACCATCCTGGAGAAAATTCAATCCAGGAACTGGTTCAGCGTTTACGATATTCCCAGCTACCTGTCTACCCATCCCGGCACCGACGAGCGGATCGCCTACCTGGACACCCTGCTGGCGACCCGGAATTTTGAACGCTGCCGGCAGAACCACCAGCCGGACAATTTTTCCTTTAATCTCGTCAAAACCAAGGTTACCGCCTTTTACGGTGATCCGGACATGGCCCTGAAGCAGTTTCAAACCGATCTGGACAAAGACGAAAAAAACGTCCTGGCTCATTACGGCTGCGGCCTGGCTCTGCATAGAAAAGCCCGGCATGCCGAGGCTGCTGATCACCTCCGGGCCGCCCTGGCCAATCACGACGGCCATTCGGAAATAAAAAAGGCCTTGGCCGGGGTCTGCCTGGCCAGGGGTGAATATCAAGAGGCCCTGGATATAATTTCGGCCATGCCCGCCACCGATTGGTATGATCACGAAAAACAGCTGCTGCGGGCCAAGGCCGCTCTGAAAACCGGCCGGCTGTCGGAAAGCATTTCAATTCTGGAGGCCATCCTGGACAGGCGCCCGGATGATAACGAGGTTCTTTACGCCCTTGGTAACAGCCACGGCAAAAAAGGTAATGACAGCCGGGCCCACTATTATCTCGGCCTCTATTATAAAAATAAGGATAAACCGGAAACCGCCCTCTTTCACCTGGAGAAAGCCCTGTCCCTGACCGATGATTCCGTTCGCAAAGAGGATATAAAAATCATTATCGAGGAAGTGAAAAACAAAGATCAGAAGCGGTCCTCATCCGACCGTAAAACCTCGGAAGAGCTGAGGAGGTCCGCCGCCACCGCCATCGGCGACGCGGATCGTTACCTCCAGGACCGGTCCTGATCCTCGATTTTAATGATACGAGGCATCAGCTTTCATCCTGGCCAGGGCCTCGGCCGCCGACAGGCCGTTATGGACGATTTCACAGGCGGTCCGCACAAACAGCTCGGGATCGTCGTGCTGAAAGGCGTTGCGGCCGATGGACAACCCCCCCGCGCCGGCCGCCATGGCCCCCTCAATCATTCGCATGGTTTCAGCGTCCGTCAGCCGGGAGCCGCCGGCTATGACCACCGGCACCGGACACCCCCGGACCACTTCGGCGAAGGTCTCCGGGCTGCCGGTATAGGGGCACTTGACGATATCCGCCCCCAGCTCGCCGCCCACCCGGGCGGCGTGCTTGATGGAGGCGGTATCTTCTTTGACGTTTCGGCCGCGGGGGTACATCATGGCCAGCAGGGGCATGCCCCACCGCTGGCAGGATTTGGCGGTTTTGCCCAGGAATTCCAGCATGACCGACTCGGTGTCGGCTCCGACATTGATATGCAGGGAAACGGCGTCGGCTCCCAGGGAGAGGGCCTCCTCCACGTCGCAGACGGCGATCTTGTTGTCCGGCTGGGGCGTCAGCGAGGTGGAAGCGGACAGGTGAATAATCAGGCCGATGTCGGTGTCTTCGCTGCGGCTGGTGGAGGTGACAAGGCCCTTGTGAACCACGGCCGCGTTGGCGCCGCCCCGGACAATCATGTTGACGGTGGCGTCGATATCCTCCAGGCCCGGGATAGGCCCCATGGTTACCCCGTGATCCAGCGGCACGATAACGGACCGGCCGGATTGGCGGTTGAAAATCCGTTTCAGGCGGATGGTTTTGCCGACTCCCATGATGCCGGGCCCTCCTGGTAACTGTCCGTGTTAGCCGTTTTGTTCATCCTTTAAAACCCGCCGCAAAACCTTGCCCACGGCCGAGGTGGGCAGGGTGTCCCGGAACTCGATGGTGCGGGGACGCTTGTAACCGGCCAGGCGCTCTTTGCAGAATTCAAGGATTTCCTCTTCCGTCGCTTCCACTCCATCCCGCAACTGGACATAGGCCTTGACTTCTTCGCCGCTTTTGGGATTGGGAATACCGATAACCGCGGCCTGGGCAACCTTGGGATGCTGGAAAAGAACCTCCTCCACCTCCCGGGGATAGCAATTGAAGCCGCCGACCAGGATAAGGTCCTTTTTGCGGTCGGTAATCAGGATATAGCCGTTTTCATCGATATGGCCGATGTCTCCGGACAGAAAAAATCGCCGGCCTTCGATTTCGCGGAAAACTTCCTGGTTGGCCTCGGGTTTGCGCCAGTATCCCTGCATGACCTGGGGGCCGGAGATGGCGATTTCACCGTCTTCGCCCCGGGGCAGCTCGGTCGTGCCGGTATCGGAGTCGACGATTTTGATGTCGGTGTTGGGAATGGGAAAACCCACTGAACCGAACTTGCGCTGCTCCTTGTTGCTGGGATTGCCGGCCACCACCGGCGCGGTTTCGCTGAGGCCGTATCCCTCAAAAATAACCGAGCCGGTTTTGGTCTCGAAATTGGTGGCTAGTTCCACCGGCAGGGGCGCTCCGCCGGAGGCGCAGCAGATCAGGGAGCTGAGGTCATATTTGTCCAGCAGGGGATGGGTTTCAAAGGCGCTGAAGATGGTCGGCACGCCCACCAGGATGGTGGGCTTGTATTTCTGGATCAGTTCCAGGACCTCCGTGAAGGGGGGATTACCCGCCCTGGGATCCGGCACGCAGATGAGACGGCTGCCGCTGGCGCAGGAGGTCAGCAAACACATGGTCATGCCGAAGCTGTGATACCAGGGCAGCACACCGATATAACAATGGAAACCGCCTTTGCGGATTTTTTCCGGGGGCGCCCCCGGTTCCTGTTCCAGCACCACCCATTCATCCATGGCCTTGACGTCAAAGACGAAGTTAGCGTGCGTCAGGGCGGCTCCCTTGGGAAGACCGGTGGTGCCGCCGGTATAAATGATCAGGGCCAGGTCCTCGGTGGGATTGATCGTTACCGCCGGCGGTTCCGGCGGATAATCGCGCAGAATGTCGTCATACATGATATGGCCGGGCTGGTGGGATTCCGCCTTGGGAATCTTGTTGAGCAGGCTGCCCAGCACCCGCTTGACAGTGGGCAGGTAGGCCTTGACGTTGCAGATAACCACCGTTTCCACCTCGGTTTCCTGAATGGCCTGGACCGTGGCCGGATAAAACTGGGGATGGTCCATGGTAAAGACCATTCTGGCCCCGGAATCCTTGAGCTGGTAATTAAGCTCGGAAGGGGTGTACATGGGATTGCAGGTCACCGTGATGGCTCCGGCCTTGAGAATGCCGAAGTAAATTTCCGGATAATGGGGCAGGTTGGGCAGAAAAATGGCCACCCGGTCCCCCTTGTTGATGCCGCTGGCGGCCAGGTAATTGGCTATCCGGTCGGCCGCGTCCTTGACCTGGGCAAAGGTACGGGTACCACCGTTGAAAATTGTATATACCTTGTCCGGGTAATCCGCGGCGGCGTCATCCAGAAAGTTAAACAGGGGATGTTCATAATCCGAGATTTCACGGGCGACTCCTTCAGGCCAGTAAGGCGTGGGCCAGGGCTGAACGCTCATGTCTGACTCCTTTTTGATTGGGGTTGAAGACACCAGGTGCTGAAGCGACTACTGCTTGACTGATAATTTT
>JAWOCW010000336.1:0-4159 GCA_046483615.1 Desulfosudaceae bacterium | reverse complement strand
CAGGGTGATGTTGGTGTTCATGAAACCCCGGACCCGATAGTAGCCGGAGAAGTCGACATCCACGGCCATGGCCGGAATGGCCACGGTAAATGCCAGGCAGACAGCTACTGCTAATACGATAAGTTTTTTCATTGAAATTCCTCCCTAACCACGTTGCGATTATTTGATAAAAAAATCCGATTGTCTTTGAGCATGATGTTACGGGCCGTAAACCCGCTTAGTGGCAACTTTTACAGTAATCTTATTGTATGACAGGCATCACCCCCTTCATGCTCGTTCTGAACTCAAGATATGTTAAAATGCGCGCGGAAGCGCATCGTTTATGTTTGAAACGGCCGCTTGTAATTTCTGTTTTTATACCGGAATTTATCATGGACACCGGTTAAATCCATATAAAATTTTAATAAATTGCAATAATAATGAATCACCAGGGGGTGGTTGTCAAGGATTTTTTAAAAAATTTATCGTATCTTGTCCAGATCATAACTGATTACGGATGATCGCGGAGAAGAAAAGGCGGCCTCTCTGGCACTGACAATGATCCCGACCAGCTCTTTTTGACCGTCATTGTTCATGTCCGCCAGGGCCAGGTCGGCGGCATAGCCGGAAACCGGCCTGGTGCGCCAGAGTTCGGCCAGACCCAGGCCGTCCCAGGCCAGGCAGGCAAAAGAGGCCTGGGTATAGTGCCGGAAACGGGAGAACAACCGCCCGGTGGCGGGGGTATTGGCGATGGTCAGCACTTCCCGGCGGTCGTCGGCGTTGACATCCGCTATCAGTACCGGCCGGGGCAGGTAAAGCCGCTCGCCGATCTGGTTGTCGCTGTCTTCGGTGACGGTCAGATAGGTCTCGCTGCCGCCGTATCGTTCATTGCTGGTCCAGAGCCGGCGGCCGTCGTTATCGTAAAGCCTCAACCGGTCTTTGTCGTCGGCCGCGACCAGGTCGGTGGCGCCGTCATTCCGGGCGTCACCAAGGGTTACCGCAAACAGGTTGAATCGTTCCGGAATATTTATCCGCTCCTGCTTGACGTAATCAGGGCCCTCTTTTTTCAGCCGCCAGACCCCGCCGGAAAACAGCCCGGCCAAGTCACCGGAAAAGGAGCTTGATCGGCCTTTTTTCTGGCCGTAGATATGACCGGCTCCCATGGACTTAAACAGCCAGTCCTGGTCCGCGGCCACCTCGGACAGGCCGCTTTCGGACAGTTCCAGCACCAGCGAGGCCGTTTTCCCGGAATTCAGGTTCAGGGCGGATATGAAAATTTCAGCTTTACCGTTGGCGTCGGTATCGACCGCGTCCACCGCCAGAAAGCGCTGGTGAGAAGGTGCCTGGCGTTCGGCCAGTTTGTAAAAGCGGCCCTTTTCCAGCCGCCGGATCACGACATTATTTTCAGACAACAGCACGGTTTCCTGCCGGCCGTCGCCGGTCAGGTCGGCCACGGCCAGGCCGCATAACTCGGTTTCAAAATCGCGGCTTTTCCAGAAATCGGCGGCCTGGCGGGTGCTTTGTGCCCTGATAAAAGAGGAATCGGTTTTGCCGTCACCGGCCGCGATGTCCCGCCTTGGCGAAGATGAGGTCGCGGAACCGGTGGCCTTGCCGGCGACAGTCCCGGCGGCAGTTCCGGCGGCGGCGCCGGCCGCCGCTGACGTGCCGGACTGTTTCAGCAGGGTCTCGGGATGGGCGTCCAGCGGAACAGGGGACTCCGAAGCGTCTTTCCGGCCGGTCGTCGGTTCGGGCTTGACCTCCGGGCTGGAAGCGGCCGGGGCCGGCAGATCGGCCGCGAAAACAGACCGGCTGATGTCCCGGGCAATGGCGTTGACAGCCGGAACAATCTCGTCAAGGGAGCCGGCCTGGCCGTAAAAGGAGGCCGGCGCCCTGGTGGCGGTCATGTCCAGGACGTTAATATCCAGGCTGAAGGTTTGGCCCAGCCTGGTAATGGTGCCGTACAGAACCTGGTCGGCGCCGGTTGCTTCGCCCACGGCGAGCGCCTCCCGGCGATTAAGGGGAGGCTCCAGCCCCTGGGCCGCCGATTTGACGGTGTCGCTGTCCAGCACCCGGACGTCGGCCTCGGCGGCGATTCGGGAGGCCATCATGTCGGTGGCGCCGTCAGTCAGATAAGTCAGGTCCTGGTCGGCATGGATGGCCAGGGGAATAATGGCCAGGGTTGGTTCCGGGCCGGCCGCGGCCGGACTTGACAGGCCGACCAGTGGGAACTGGGCCAACAGGACCAGCAGGGCCGGCATCATGAGAATTTGTCTGAAAACACGCATAATAAGTCACCTGACAGATAATATATTAGATTTAAGAATTGGTTCCGGCCCCCCCGGAAAGTTTCCGGGCCATCAGTTCATTGACGGTTTTGGGATTGGCCTTGCCCCCGGTTTTTTTCATGACCTGCCCGACCAGAAATCCCATGACTTTCTTTTTGCCGCCGCGATATTTGGCCACCTCCTCCGGGCATTCGGCTATGACGGCCTCGATGACGGCGGAGATCTCGCCGGTGTCGGTCACCTGGGTCAGACCCTCCGCCTCGACGATCTGTCCGGGCGGCCGGCCGTCAGCGGCCATTTTTTCAAAGACGGTTTTGGCGATTTTGCCGCTGATTACCTCATCCGCGATCAGCCGGACCAGTTCGCCCAGGTTTCGGGCCGGAATGGGAGACTCTTCGATGGATCTGTTTTCGGCGTGAAGCAGGCCGAGCAGCTCGCCCATGACCCAGTTGGCCGCCTGCTTGGCGTCCCCGGCCGCCCGGGCGCAGGCTTCATAATAGTCGGCCAGGGGTCGGGCCGCGGTCAGCACTCCGGCGTCATAAGCGGACAGGCCGTAATCGGATTCAAAACGCGCCCGTTTGGCCGCCGGCAATTCGGGCAGATTGTCTTTTGTCCGGTTTTGCCAGGCTTCGTCCACCACCAGGGGCACCAGGTCCGGGTCCGGAAAATAACGATAGTCGTGGGCCTCTTCCTTGCCCCGCATGGAAACGCTTTTCATGGCGTTGGTGTCCCACAGGCGGGTTTCCTGAACAATGGCGCCGCCATCTTCAATAATCGCGATATGGCGTTTGATCTCGTGGGCCAGGGCTTGTTCCACATTTTTAAAAGAGTTCAGGTTTTTTAATTCGGTGCGGGTGCCCAGGGTGTCGTCGCCTTCCGGTCGCACGGAAATATTGGCGTCGCAGCGGAAACTGCCTTCTTCCATGTTGCCGTCGGATATCTCCAGGTAGCGCAGAATGGAGCGCAGTTCCCGCAGGTAAGCCCCGGCCTCTTCCGGGGAACGGATATCCGGGGCGCTGACGATTTCGATCAGGGGGGTGCCGGTGCGGTTGTAATCCACCTGGGAAACAGCCCGGGCCTGGTCATGCATCAGTTTGCCGGCGTCCTCTTCTAAGTGGATGCGGATCAGCCGGATGGTTCGCGGCTGACCGGCTTCGGTTTCGACGACAACGGCGCCATTTTCAGCCAGCGGCAGTTCGTACTGGGATATCTGGTAGCCCTTGGGTAAATCCGGATAAAAATAGTTTTTGCGGGCGAACCGGCTGAATTCCTTGATTTCGCAGCCGGTGGCCAGGGCCATTTTCAGCGCGAAATTGACCACTTCCCGGTTCAGCACCGGCAACGTTCCCGGCATGCCCGTGCAGACCGGGCAGGTATTGACGTTGGGCTCAACCCCGAAGGCCACCGGGCAATCGCAGAAAATTTTCGTTCTGGTTTTTAACTGGGCGTGAACTTCCAGGCCGATGACCGGTTCCAGAGACATGATCAGATTCCCGCGCGGACTGGTTAAACAGTCCGCGGATTGTTAATATGCGGAGCGCAACTTGAATTTTAACCTGCTGTTTTTAAATGAAACTTCCGGCTTTATTTGCGAAATGAAACTTCCGGCTTTATTTGCGACCGGATCCGCCCTTTTCGTTCGGTCCGACATCAGTTATGCTGTCCCAGTGGTTACGATTAGTCAAGGGATTTTTACCGGATTTTTACCGGTTATTTTAACCTTCCTGCGGCAGGTTTCGTTTTGACAAAAACCGCCGGTCATGGTTATAATCAAAATTTTATCATTATTGTTCAAAATAAAATTTCAGCGGTCTCGGAGGAAGTGATTTTTTTTCGCACCCGGCCTCTTTCGGGGGCCGGTTACCACCGGCTGCTAAATTTCTCGAACTCGGGCT
>JAWOCW010000312.1:0-12367 GCA_046483615.1 Desulfosudaceae bacterium | reverse complement strand
ATTCAGGCGGAACCACAGATCTTCCCGGAACTGCCCGGAGGCGACCATGTCTTCCAGGTGGCGATGGGTGGCGGCGATGATGCGGATATCAACGGGTATGGCCTCCGTGCCGCCCACCCGCTCGATGATTTTATCGTGCAGCACCCGGAGCAGGCGCACCTGGGCCGGCAGGGGCAGTTCGGCGATTTCATCCAGAAAAATCGTCCCGCCATCGGCTCGTTCAAAACGCCCTTTTTTCCGGCTGGTGGCCCCGGTAAAGGCGCCCTTTTCATGACCGAACAATTCGCTGTCTACCAGCGTATCCGGGATGGCGCCGCAATTGACCTTGATAAAGGGGCCGTCTTTGCGGGATGATTCCCGGTGGATGAAGTTGGCGATGACTTCCTTGCCGGCCCCGGTTTCCCCGGACAACAAAACCGGGCTGTCCTGCCCGGCGACCAGGCGGGCATTTTCCATGACTTGCTCTAAGCCCAGGCTGCCGCCGATGATGGGATCTGCCACCGTGTAATGCAATTCTTCGGCCAGGTCCTTTTTTTCTTTCTCGACCAGATTCTTCAGCCGGATGACTTCCCGATGTTTGATGTTATTGGACAAAGCCAGAACAAAAGGATCATGGAGCAATCCGAAAAGCTGCCGGTGTTCTTCGGTATAGCGGTCCCGGCCTTCCAGGCCCACCACCGCCAGGCCAATCGGCGTCTCTTTGTGGATAAGCGGCATGCTGATACAACATATGTCATAGGCGAACATCGGTTTATAGAGCTTCAGGGTGGAAGAGTCTTCCGAGCGATTGATAATGCGAATTCTGGGGGGCCTCTTTCGGTCAGCAGGATCCTGGATCCCCGAGGGCAGGGGGATGATGGTTCCGGTCTGTTGATGAAAAAAGCCATAACTCTCCGCGAGCACTCGTTCGGATTGAAACTCCGGTTCCAGCTGCCGGACAAAGAGCGCGTCAGCCGGCAGAAAACGGCTGAGGTATTGGAGGCATTGGGTAACACCGCTTTGAAGGTCAAGCTGGCCGCACAATCGCAGGGTGGCCTGCCGGAAAAAATCATTTTTGTCTTGCACGGGTTCCTTCCGGGCGGGATGCGGGACTCTTTTTTCATTATCCAGAATAAGAGCATCCATAACCCGTTGCAGCGGCGTTTTTAAAGCGGTCAGCAGCCGGGCATGTTCTTCCGTATATTGGTTCTTTTTGTCTGTCATTATCATTATCGAGCCATATGATGCGCCGGTATGGTCCTGAAAACGCAAAAATACGGCTGACCAGTCAAAGAGCTTGGCGCGCTTGCAAATCTCCTGGCCCAAAGGATCTGTTTCCGGCTTATTCATCAAGTATATTTCAGGTATCTCCCTGCTGCCCAGCAACTCCATGAGTTCACCCGGGACATCGTAAGCAAAACCGGTTTTTTCACCGCCCATATCTGTGGTCTGGGCGATAATCCTTATCATTCGCAGGTCATAATGGTATTGCAACCAGCTCATTTTACCGACGGGTATTATCCCGGAAATAAGATGATAAATTTCGCGCAACCCTTCCGGCAGGTCTTGCTCTTCGAAGATGCGCCGTTGCGCTTGCCGCAAAATAGTGTCGGGATTGATGTTCATAGAATGCCTTTGCCAGGGTTTGACTGGAACCAAAGATATTACATTATAGGATAAAATTACCTTATTTGGCAAGAAAATTTCTCATATTTGGTAGTTTATCCGGCGCGTATACTATAACTATCTTAATATTATAGGATATTTTTTTGGCACGATTGATGCTAGAGCATAACATTCGGGGAGATAAACATAGTTTATTATAAAAAAAGAGGTTCACTGCCAGGCCGGAGGTTCGGTACCGGCCATGAGCCTTTTTTAACAACCAAGAATAAGTGGGAGACTGTTATGAAACGTTTGACGTTATTAGGCATCACGATTCTCTGTTTGCTTCTGCCGGCACAGACTTTGCTGGCCTTTGCCCCCGCGCCGCCGCCGCCACCGCCACCACCCCAATCCGACCCTGAACCAGCCCCCGGCGCCAGGGTCGACCGGGTATACGCGCCCGGCGGAAAAGGATATCTGGAATATATCATCACCGATTCGGGACATAAGCAGCCCTTTCTTCATCTGGAAGGCAGCGGCTATGAAATGGGTTATCAGCAAGGTTATCTGATTCCGGAAAAGTGCAAGGCTGTGGCCGCCAAAGAGTTCTACCTGGATCTCGGGACCAGCATGGTAGGCGGAGCGGGGATTCCCGTGGAACCGCTTTTGGAGCCCATGGCGGAAACGATCCTGGAATTTCTGGGTCTGGAAATCCCGGATCATCTTGACACTCCCGATACCTCGCCCGCCGATCTGCTGCTTTTCGCTTTCAAGAAAATCGCTGTGTATAATCAAAAATATATTCCCCGGGAATATCTTGATGAAATGCGCGGCATTGCTGACGGCGCCAAGGCGCGGGGCTTTGATCTGTCTTATGAAGATGTTTTGCTTCTGAATATCGGTTTTGATGCCTTTTTAAGCGCCGGTTATCCCATTATGGTCTCCATTGTCAAAGGTCAGGAAATACTGGGAGGCCTGAATCTGTCCTGCAACGCCCATATCCTGGACGGCAACGCCACCGTGACTGACAATCTTTATTTTGGCCGGGATTTCATGTTCGGCGGCAAGGGGTTTTCCGACCACCCGGTTATTATTGAGACCCGCGGTGATGGCGGCAGAAACCGGATGGTTAATGTTACTGTTGCCGGAATGGTGGGCTGCATCGCCGGCATGAATGAAAAAGGTCTTGGCATCGGCATGGACATGATCCCGGCCATGGATTGCGTGCCCGGTGATGTCGGCATGGGCACCCTGCTGACTTCCCGCTGGGTCATGGAACAGGCCGATGAACTGCCCCAGGCCGTTTCGATGATCGGCAATTCCAAGCGGGGAGCTCCCTGGATATATGCCATCGCGGACGGGCAGGGAGCCAACCGGGGCGGCGTGTCTCTGGAGGTGTCGGCCCATTACTACAAGGCCAGGTATCTGAACCATTACCAGAACAGCCTCCTGCCCCTGATATATAATGTGGACCAGCAGGAAACCTACAGCGACGCCCTGATCCAGACAAATCATTATGTCACCTGGAAGATGCAGTCCAGCGCTGTCACCTATCAGGATGCCAGCTCCGTGTCCCGCTATGACAGCATGATCGATCTACTCCAGCAGGATTACGGGACCTATGACTATAACAAGGCTTTTGACTTTATCAACTGGATGTATCATGAGAACAACCAGGGGCCCGGAGACCAAGTCAGGCAGAGCACCACGCTGTTTGACCTGACCAATCTGAAAATGACCACCCTGGCCGGGCCGACCTTTGGTGAGGGGGCAACCACCTATCAAATGCCCTGATGGTGACGTTCTTCGGTTGAACATCGTCCATAATCTTATGAATAACGGGCTCCTCCTTGGGGGGAGCCCGTTATTTTTGAGGAGGCCCACAACGAGTCAGTCTGAGAATATCTCATCAAGTACCTCCTGAATCTGGGAAAGGGCCATATAGCCTTTTTTCACCAGGATTTCACCGATTAAACGATGGTTATTCTCCTGAATTTCTTCTTCTACCTGGGTTTTCAGCCCCTCGACCAGGTTCTCAGCAGAAATAAATCCCTTTTCCACAGCGATGATGCCAAACTGTTTTTCATATTGTACAATTTTGTCGGGTTTATCAGCCATAGATTCATCTCCGGGTGAAGTATTCCTCGTAATTGATATATCTTTATCAAATCTTTTGTAATAGGATACGTCCGATTCAACTTTATTGCCAGGTCTAACCCGAATATTTCATGAAATTTTTTGAAAAATATATATTTATTGCATTATTTAAATTAATTACATTTGATTTAGCAGTCATTCCAAAATTACAAATTGTCATCTTGGATTTGCGGAATAAAGGCGATTTTATATCAAAAATTTCACCCTGCGGGCGAGTCACCTTGGACGCACCTGCTTCGTTGGCCGATATTCGCGGTAGATTATTACAGCTTCATATCGGCCGCCTTGCAGCTGCGCCCAAATCGACTCGTGAAATATCCGGGTTAAAATGAAAAAAAAAGCTGTATCTGCCCCCCTGCCCGAAAATGGTTCCCTGTCAAAACAGATCCTGCTGGTCTGCCTGGCCGCCCTGTTGCACGTTCTGGCGTATCCGCGGGCCGGAATCTGGATACTGGCCTGGATCCAGGCAATGCCGTTCTGGTATGCCATTTCCCGGGCCGGTACGAAAAGGGCCTTTGGCCTGGGATGGCTGTACGGGGCCCTGTTTTCCATCGGTGTTTCTTATTGGGTATTCCATGCCCTTAATCAATACAGCAATGCCGGTTTCGGCGTCAGCCTGCTGTTTTTACTGGTAGTCAATGGCGCCTTTATCGGGATTTTCTTTGCCCTGTACGGTGCCGCGGCCAACCGGGTGTTGCGGCGATGCCCCACCCCTTTTATACGGGCTGTCGGACTGGCCGCTCTCTGGGTGGTCATGGAATATTGCCGCGCCAATCTGCTGGGCGGAATACCCTGGTGCCTGCTGGGGCATTCACAATACGAGGTGGTCAGGCTGATCCAGGTGGCGGACATTGCCGGCGTCTATGGTTTGTCGTTTCTGATTATTTTTACCAGCTACACCCTCTACAATGCCTGCTGCGTCCTTCCGGATAAACGCCTCTGCCTGAGGCGCCTGCTGCCCGCCCTGGCAGTTGTCCTGGCCGTTCTCGGGTATGGAAGCATCCGTCTGTGGCAATATGGGCCCCACCAGCCGGATCTTACCGCCGAATCCCCGGCGCCGGTGGCAGTCATCCAGGGCAGCACGCCCCAGGATGCCAAATGGAAAAAAGAGAACACCGACAAGATCATCTCCCGGCACCTCGCGATGACAGCCGAGGCGCTTGCCCAAGGGGCAAAGCTCGTGATCTGGCCGGAAACAACCATCCCCTTTTACCTCCAGGATAAAATCCCCGAGGAACTGCTCCGCCTGCTGCGCGCCCATAATGCCGGGCTTATCACCGGAGGCCCTCGCTACAGCGGCTCAAAAGGAAACTACAAATTTTATAACTCCGCCTTCTACCTCGACGGCAACGGCCTCCAGGCCCATCACGACAAGATCCATTTACTGCCTTTCGGAGAATTCTTTCCCCTGGGATTTATCGATCTGCTCAACCTGCGGTACGCGGCCCCCCGGCAGTACACAGCCGGCACCAGGCCCACGCTTTTTGACACGGCGGCCGGTGCCGGCGGCACCCTGATCTGTTATGAGGTTATTTTTCCCCGGCTGGCCCGGAAATTTGTCAACCAGGGGGCGGACTTTCTGGTCAACATTTCCAATGACTCCTGGTTCGGTCCCACCAGCGCCCACTATCAGCACTTTGCCATGGCGGTCTTCCGATGCGTTGAGTGCCGCCGGCCCCTGGCGCGGGCTGCCAACACGGGCATATCAGGTTTTATCGACGCTTCGGGCCGGATCATTTCCCGGCTGCCGACCTTTACCGAGGACATCAGCCTGTACCGGTTGCCTCTCGAGAACCGGACCACTTTTTACAGTCTTTACGGTGACGTCTTGGCGCTGCTCTGCTTTCCTATTGCCCTGGTAGTGCTGATAAAACCACGTATTTTCGCGCCAAAACATACTTGATTCAGGTTCGCCTTGCTATCCCGTATCTTTCATGAACAAAAAGCAAATCATTATCTCTTATGTCCGTTCCAGATCCATCACTGGCCGGGATATTTATTTGCCAGGCGGGTATCGGTCAGGTATTATAAACTTTCCCGGAAGCGAGGTTTAAAAATTTCGTTTCTAATATGTCGTTTTTCTCATGTCATTTTATCATGTTGGAGGAGATAAGCATGAAGAGCAAACACCTGCTGATCATTCTGGCCGCCTGCCTGACGGCCGCCTGTGCCGCCCATGGCCCGCAGCGGCCGGCGGAACTTAAACCGGAACTGGCCGCGGTCCCCACCCTGGAGGAACATTCCCGAATCTTTCGCCGGGGGGTGGAGCGCGTCACCGATAACATCCACGTGGCCATCGGTTACGGCCTGGCCAATTCCATCCTGATCGAAGGCGAGGACGGCCTGATTATCGTGGATACCATGGAAACCATGGAAGAAGCCCGGGAGGTCCGGGACGAATTCCGGAAAATATCGGACAAACCGGTCCGGGCCATTATCTACACCCACAACCACAGCGATCATATCTTCGGGGCCCGGGTCCTGGCCGGCCATGATTCGCCCGATATTATCGCCCACCAGACCACCCACGACCTGGTCAACCGGGTGGTCAGCGAACTACGGCCGGCCACCAATATCCGGGCCATGCGCATGTTCGGCACCTTCCTGGACAAAGAGGGCCTGGTTAACGCCGGCATCGGTCCCTTTCTGGGAGTGGGCCGGGACGACCGCACCCTGGGATATATTCCGCCCACCA
Source organism: Desulfosudaceae bacterium (assembly GCA_046483615.1). GTDB lineage: Bacteria > Desulfobacterota > Desulfobacteria > Desulfobacterales > Desulfosudaceae > CAYTQK01. The sequence continues at coordinate 5,931 of JAWOCW010000312.1, read as the reverse complement.
TCACTTTTACGAATCATCTGTCCACGGAAAAAGCCGGCATCCGCCTGGAACTGATCCATGCCCCGGGCGAAACCGACGACCAGATCTATGTCTGGCTGCCGGACCAGCGGGTGCTCATCTGCGGGGACAACTTTTACTGGACCTTTCCCAACCTGTACACCATCCGCGGCACCCCTTTCCGCAGCCTGAAACAATGGTACCGCAGCCTGGACCTCATCCGCCAGCTGCGGCCCGAGTACCTGGTTCCCTGCCATACCCGGCCTATTCGCGGCGCGGACAAGATCTACCGCGTCATTACCGACTACCGGGACGCCATCCAGTATATTCACGATCAGACCCTGCGCGGCATCAACATGGGCATGACCCCGGACGAACTGGCCGCCGCCGTTGAGCTGCCGCCTCGTCTTGCCAACGCCCCCTATCTGCGGCCTTTTTACGGCACCGTGGCCTGGTCGGTCCGGGCCATGTTTTCCGGTAACATGGGCTGGTTCGACGGCGACGCCGCCACCCTCAACCCCCTGTCCCGGCCGGAACAGGCCAGGCTGATGGCCCGCCTGGCCGGCGGCGAGTCCCACCTGCACGCCCACGCCCAACAGGCGCTGGCCAACCGGGATTTCCAGGAGGCCCTGCAGCTGTCCGGACATCTGCTGCGTCTGTCCCGGGACAATCCCGACTACCGGAACCTGCGGGTACGAGCTCTGACGGCCCTGGGTGAACGGGCCGAAAACCCCAATGCCCGCCACTACTACCTGACCGAGGCCCTGGAAATTCGCGATGATTTCGTGGCCCGGTCCGATATCAAGCCGGATAAAGACATGCTGCGCCGGTTCCCGCTGAAAAATTTTTTCAGCAGTCTCCAGGTCTACCTGGATCCCGACCAGAGCCTCGACAAAAACATCCGGACCCTGATCAAATTCCCGGAAGAAGATACCGCTTTTTGGATTCATGTCCGCTACGGGGTGGCGGAGATCAAGGAGGTGCCCCTGAACTTTGACACCGCGGACACTGATCTGGTCGTTTCCGCGGAGGCCATGCTGTGGAAGGAGATGCTGGCCCAGGTACGGGGGCCGCTGCTGACCCTGCCCCGGTTTGATTACGAGAAAGGCAGCCTGCTGAAATTTGCCGCCTTTATGAAAATGTTCACCCCGCCGCCGGCCAAGCTGCCCTGCCTGGAAGCGGAGCGCCGGTAACCATCCCGGTAGCCCGCCCCCATCAGGCGCGCAGCCGCCGGGTCTGGAAGGTGCGGTAGCCGTTTTTGGCCAGGGTTTTAAGAAAAGAGACCAGACCGCTTTCATCGGGCCGGGGATCCTTACCCCGGGCCATGCGGTGCAGCTGCCGGCTGTACCAGGCCACTTCCATCAGGGCCATTTTATCCACGGCCTTGATGCCGGTGGAAATGGGCCGGATGGTCACTTCCGGCGGCTGTCCGGTCATGATTTTCAGGGGATAATCCGGATCCACCGCCAGCGGCCGGGCCAGGCCGATCAGATCCAGGCTGTTGGCGGCCAGGGCCTTGCCCATGGCCGCGGCCGTCCGGAAGCCGCCGGTGACCGCCAGGGGAACCGGCACCTCCTGGCGGACCTTTTCGGCAAATTCCAGAAAATAGGCTTCCCGCTGCCGGGTGCTTTCGGCCACCTTGCGGCCGCTCATGGCCGGAGCCTCGTAATTTCCCCCGGAAATTTCCACCAGATCCACTCCTTCGGCGGCCAGGGCCGCGATCACCGCCAGAGATTCCTCCTCGGAAAAACCGCCCCGCTGAAAGTCGGTGGAATTGAGCTTGAGGCCGATGGAAAAATCGTCGCCCACGCCCCGGCGGACGCGGCGAAAGATTTCCAGCAGAAAGCGCCGCCGGTTCTCGGCGCTGCCGCCCCATTGATCCTGCCGCTGGTTGTGGTGGGGCGACAAGAACTGGCTGACCAGGTAGCCGTGGGCGCCGTGAATCTGCACCCCGGAAAAGCCGGCTTTCCGCGCGATTTCGGCCGAGCGGCCGAAGCGCTCGATGATCTCTTCTATTTCAGCCCCGGTCAGCTCCCGGGGGGTCGCGAAAAACCGCCGCAGGGAGGGACTAAAGGGTATGGCCGAAGGGGCCACCGCTTCGGCGTTAAGCCCCTTGGGAACCTGTTTGCCGGGATGATTCAACTGGATCCACAGGCGGGTGCCGTTACGGGTGCCGGCCCGGGCCCAGGCGGACAAAAGGTCCATATCCTGTTCGTCTTCTATGGCCACGTTGTTGGGTTCGCCCAGGGCCTTGCGGTCCACCATGACATTGCCGCTGACCAGCAGACCGGCACCGCCGCCGGCCCAGCGCTCATACAGGGTAATCAGGCCCTCGGTCATGTGATTGTCGGTCGTGCCCAGGGCTTCCGACATGGCCGACTTCATCAGCCGGTTCTTGATTACCTGCCCGCCGGGCAGGGTGAAAGACTGCTGGATCCGGTCTTCCCAGGCCTTCTGGCCCGGGGCGGGCGGAGCCGTGTTCATGGCGCCTCCTTTTGCGGGGATCTGATCAGGATGAAATATTGATCATGTATTCACCAGCTATATACGAAAAATTTATGAAATATCCGGGTCAGCCCGGATATTTCACGAGTCGATTTGGGCGCAAATGCAAGGCGCAGGGCGCGAAGCTGTAGTAAATCTACCGCGAGCGGCCTGCAACACAGCAGTTGCGCCCAAGGCGACTCGCCCATGGGGTAAATTTTTTTGATATAAAATTGCCTTTATTCCGCAAATCCAAAATGACAATTTGTATTTTTGTAATGACTGCTTAATAAAATATAAATAGATGGAATAATGCAATAAAGTAATGATTTTCAAAAAAATTTATGAAATATCCGGGCTAATCCTGGCTCCAATAATCCGTAATAGACGCCCAGCCGGTTATTTTTTTCGCTTTACCACCGGCCATACATTGCTGCAAAAAGAGCTCCCGGGTTCCCAGGCGGCACATGGGATCGTCGGGATCAAAGGGCTCATAGGTAAAGGCTTTGGTAAATGACTGATAATTATCAGCGTTTATCCCTTCCAGGGCCTTGACCAGCCCTTGGCGGGTGGGATCGGGGCCGCATCGCTGCAGCCCTTCCACCAGCAGATCCCCCACTGCGAATCCCAGCATGTAGGCCGTACTGAAAGGCTCCTCCGGATCAAGCCGGTCATGGGCCTGGCGGACATAGTCCAGCTTGGCCTGGTCGTCTGTCTGGAAATTGGGCGTGATCAGTCCTTCCACCAGCCCCCGGCTCAATTTGTAAAAAACAGAAAACATGGACAGGGTGCTGGAGCCCAGCCACTGCGGTTCATAGTTCATTTTTTCCGCCACTTTCATCAGGTGGAGGGCGGTGAAGGGACTGATCCAGATGAGAACGGCATCCGCCTCGGCCTGACGCAGCTCGGCCACGGCTTTTGACATATCAATATCTTTGAGCTTGATGGGGACCTCAGCCACCAGCGACAGGTCATGCCGCTGCAGCGCTTGCCGGGCACCAGCCAATCCGGTATGTCCGTAACTGTCATCCTGATACACAATGGCAACCCGTTTTTTCCCCAGTTCTTTGACGGCATAATCAAACAGCAGATCGATTTCAAATGTATAGGGCGAGTAGATGGTAAACAGGTATTCTTCGGGCGGATCAAACATGGCGTCTGAACCGGTGAACGGCCCCACCCAGGGGATATCGCGATTCATCAGGTAGTCTTTGACGGCCAGGGCGTTGGCCGTGCCGATGGTGCCGACCCAGGCAAACATGCCGACCCTTTCCTGCAATCGCTTGACGCCGGCCTTGGTGCGGGCCGGGTTATAGGCGTCGTCATACACGTGATGCTCGATCTTGCGGCCATGAACGCCCCCTTTTTCATTTTCCAGGGCGATGCGCAGGGCCACGCCCTTGACCGAACCGCCCCAAAGCTTGGCCGGCCCGCTCAAGGGGCCGGTCTGCCCGATATGAATAACCTTATCGGTAACACCATCTTCCGCCTGTACCCAAACGGCCCCCACGGAAAAAAGCAACACCACCACACTTATACCAGCAATGATTTGTTTCAACATGACCCCCTCTTTTGTGGCTTAAAATTATTAATATGCAAGCCTTGAAGCGTTTGACCAGCTTCTATAAGGAAAAGCGAAAGAATAAGAGCAAGGAGAATTTTCTCTATCTTAACAGGATTGTCCTGGCGTGTCAATATTTACTGCTGTTTATGTTGTTAGCATGTGAAATGTCCGGTTTTGATAGCAGATGAATTGTCCGGTATAGGCAGTATGGAATACAAATAGGCAAAACTAGAGAGGAGGTTTGCCGATGAGATTGTGTTCCGATGCTGCAGTGAGGCGGGCAATGAAAATACAAGAGGTTATTTTACGGGCAATGAGTGGAGAAATCAGCTGGATCAGGGCGGCGCAAATCATCGGAGTCAGTGATCGAACAATGAGGCGATGGAAGGTACGCTATGAAGAATACGGATATGATGGATTGTTTGATCGTCGCCGACAACGACCATCTCCCAAAAGGGCTTCATTTGAAGAGGTCCAGCGTATCCTGCAGCTATATCGTGAAGTTTATATGGGTTTTAATGTGAGCCATTTTCATGAGATAGCCCAACGCGATCATGAGGTGACTTTGTCTTATACTTTTGTAAAGGAAGCGTTGCAGGGTGCGGGTTTGGTTGCTAAGCGAAAAAGTCGCGGCCGGCATCGTAAACGCAGGGAGCCGCGGCCCTGCTTCGGGGAACTGGTTCAAATTGACGGCAGTGACCATGCCTGGTTGTCATTGGTTCCCGATCAACGACAGGCATTGATCGCCCTTCAGGATGACGCCACCAGCAAGATATTATATGGGCAGTTATGGCCGGAAGAGACCACTGAAGCGATCATGTCCGGTCTTTGGCATGTGACCTCGGTATATGGGATATGCATGGCATTATACTCTGACCGGGCCAGCTGGGCCTTTCATACACCCAAAGCCGGGGGCAAAGTAGATCGGCAGAACCTAACCCAGGTGGGTGTGGCGTTGAACAAGCTGGGAATAGAACATATTCCTTCCTACAGCCCCCAGGGGAGAGGTCGAGGGGAACGTTTAAACCGAACGCTTCAGGACCGGCTGGTCAACGAACTGCGGGTGGCGGGGATAACAACCATATCCGCAGCGAATGAATATTTGAATCAAGTTTTTATCCCTGACTTTAATCAGCGGTTTGGTCGTCCTCCCAGAGACTCACAGTCTGTTTTTGTCAGTTGTACGGAAACAGATTTAAATCAGATTTTTTGCATTGAGGCCGAGCGGGTAATCAATAAAGATAATACGGTGTCCTACGAAAACCAGATACTGCAATTGGAGCCGCAACCGAAGCGTCGCACCTGCGTCGGTTTGCATGTCCTGGTGCGTCATCATCTGAACGGTAACTACTCAATCTGGAAGGGGCCGCATTTGTTAGGCGCATATGATGCTAATGGCCAGACGATAAAATCATCAACAAAAAAGGCGGCATAATGGTCGAATCGCAGCGCTGGTGCAGGGGGGTACCCCCCTGCACCAGCAGAATTCGGCCTTGGCAATGATCCCATTTATTATTAACCAACCGGACACTTCATATGTCAAAAAGACCGGACAACTTGACGTGCTAATAACAGATATTTCCAAACATCAACGATCCGACACCAAAAACGGAGCCCGGGGAATGACTGCTGAGCAGGTAATACGAGATGCTATTGTTAAAGTCCTCTTTGGCTTCATATATAAAGAACTGGCGTTTCACATGGTGGACTCCATGAGCATCCGCCGCTTCTGTTGCATCGGTATTACCGAAAAAGGGTTCAAAAAATCAACGCTTAACAAAAACATCAAGGCCTTGTCCGCGGAAACCTGGAAATCATCAACACAGAGGTTCTGGGGTATGCTGCCGAACAAAAAAAGTGCGTAAGCCCCTTTGCCGAGACCTTTT
>JAWOCW010000285.1:0-9809 GCA_046483615.1 Desulfosudaceae bacterium | reverse complement strand
CTGTTTATTCCGAGTCCGATCGCCTGGCCCTGCACGTGCTGTGGGCCGACGATGCGGTCTGCCTCGGAGACAGCGAACCGTCTCAGAGCTATTTAAATGCTGATCGAATTGTGGCGGTGGGCGTTGCCGCCGGGGCCGGAGCGATTCACCCCGGCTACGGGGTCCTGTCTGAAAACGCCGATTTCGCGAGGAAATGCGCCGACAATGGCATTGAATTCATCGGTCCTCCTCCGGAAGTGATTCAGAATTTCGGCAATAAAATGGTAGCCCGGCAGATGATGATTGACGGCGGCGTGCCGGTGGTCCCCGGCATGACCATTCCGGAAACCGATCCCGGGATGGTGGCGGCCCAGGCCGATGAAATCGGATACCCGGTGCTGGTTAAAGCCGCCGCCGGCGGCGGCGGCAAGGGCATGCGCCTGGTCGAAAACGCCGCCGAACTGGCCGCGGCCATGACCGCCGCCTCCAGCGAGGCTGCCGCCGCCTTTGGCGACGGCTCGGTTTACCTGGAAAAATTTATCGTCAAGCCGCGTCACGTGGAAATTCAGATCCTGGCTGATAAACACGGCCGGATGGTGCACCTGCTGGAAAGGGAGTGTTCCATCCAGCGCCGGCATCAGAAAATCATCGAGGAGACGCCTTCGGTGGCCCTGACCCCGGAATTGCGCCGGGAAATGGGGGAAACGGCGCTGCGGGCGGCGGCCGCCGCCGGATACGTCAATGCCGGCACGGTGGAGTTCATCCTGGATGAAGAAAACGGCCGCTTTTATTTCCTGGAAACCAATACCCGTCTCCAGGTGGAACATCCCATTACCGAAATGATTACCGGCCTGGACATCGTCCGGCGCCAGATTGAAATAGCGGCCGGTCTGCCCCTGGACCTGGAGCAGGAGAATATCACCGCCCGGGGCCATGCCATCGAATGTCGTATTTACGCCGAAGACCCGGCCGGCGGTTTTTTCCCCTCCCCGGGAACCATCGAGTTACTGCGGGAACCGGTCGGTCCGGGAATCAGAAATGACTGCGGGGTATACAGCGGTTTTGTGGTACCGATGGAATATGATCCCATTTTGTCCAAGCTGGTGGCCCACGCCGAAAACCGGGATAACGCCATCGCCCGCATGAAAAAAGCCCTGGGTGATTACATGGTGGCCGGGGTCAAAACGCCCATTTCCTTTCTGGCCGAGGTGATCGGTTCCGAACCCTTTCAGCGGGGTGAAACTTTTACCGATTTTATCGAGACTCATTTTCCGGACTGGCAGCCGTCTTTTCAGGACCGGGAGCTGGCGGCGCTGGCCTTTATCGCCGATGCCGTTCTGCCCGCTGAAGGACGGGCCGATACGGAGGCGGCCTCCGCCACCGGGCTGCCGACGCCCTGGCAGACCCTGGGCGGCTGGCGTCTATAAACAGAACCCGAGCAAGCAACCAAAAGGTGGCAACCGTGGATTATAAGTTAAGCGTTGAAAACGAGTCCTGCCCGGTGGCAGTTGAGAAAACCGGGGATACCTCTTTTACCGCCGTTATTAACGACATTTCCCATGAGGTGGAAGTAACCCGCCTGACCGCCCACACCCTGCTGCTGACCGTCAACGGGCGCCAGGTCAGGGCCGGCATCGTCAAGACCGCCGAAGGAAAGCAGATCGTGCTTCACGGCCAGCAGTATAACGTGGTTGACGAGGACCTGCTGGAGCAGGCCGGTCCGGCCCGGCGATCCCGCAAAAAGGCCTTGACCGAAGTCACCGCCCCCATGCCGGCGGTGGTCATCAGTATAGCGGTTGAGACGGGAGAGACCGTGACCGAGGGCCAGGCAGTGGCGGTGGTTTCGGCCATGAAAATGGAGACCACGCTTTACGCCCCCTTTGACGGGGTCGTAACCGGGGTTAACGTCAGTCCGGGTGAAAAAGTCATGCCGGGAGTGATCCTGGTGGATATCGAAAAAAATGACGATTCCGGCTGATGGGGTGAGCCTGTCAACTGGTTATGACTCTATCCCGGAGGCAATGGAGATCAATTATGTCGGAAGATCATCTGCTTTACGAGGTTAAGGGCAGCGCCGCCTGGTTGACCATCAACCGGCCGGAGCAGCGCAACTCCATCAGTCCCGCGGCCGTGGACCTTTTTGACCGGTCCCTGGACGAGGCCGAGGCCGACGAGTCGGTGCGGGTGGTGGTTGTCACCGGGGCCGGGGACAAGGCCTTCTGTTCCGGGGCTGATCTGGCCGGCGGCCTGGGCGGCGAAGACGGTGACGTCTTTGCCCGCTATGCCGGCCTGCTCAAGCGATTGTATCATTTTCCCAAGCCGACCGTGGCCCGCGTCAACGGCTATTGCCTGGCCGGCGGCACCGGCTTCATGCTGGGCTGCGATATTGTCATTGCCCGGGATACGGTCAAATTCGGCACTCCCGAGGTGAATGTCGGCTTGTTTCCCATGATGATCGGGGCCCTGATTTTTCGCAATGTTTTGCGGAAGAAGGCCATGGAAATGGTGCTGCTGGGAGAAAAGCTGAGCGCTTTTCAGGCGGCCGAGATGGGCCTGATTACCCGGGCCGTGCCGGAGGAGGAGTTCGAGGCGACGGTGACGGCGGTGGTGGACAGCCTGGCCGCCAAAAGCCCGGTCGGTCTGAAAATCGGCAAAGAGGCCTTCGCGGCGGCCGAAACCATGCCCCTGGATAAAGCGGTTGATTTTCTGGCTGATAAGCTGAAAGAGGTGGCCGCCACTGAAGACGCCGGAGAGGGGATCACCGCTTTTATCGAAAAGCGGGCCCCGGAGTTCAAGGGCAGGTAGGTAGTGGCCGGCGGCGGCATTTTGTTTTTAATTTATACATAAGGGGGCTTCCTTGCATAAAGATAAACTGATTATCGCCAACTGCAGCGGATTTTTCGGGGATCGTTTCGCGGCCGCCGAAGAGATGGTGACCGGCGGGGAAATTGACGTCCTGACCGGTGATTACCTGGCCGAGTTGACCATGGCGATTCTGTTTCAGCAGAAGCTGAAGCGGCCCGAAACCGGTTACGTGGGCACCTTCCTGAAGCAGATGAAGCAGATCATGGGTTATTGCCTGGATAATAATATCAAGGTGGTCAGCAATGCCGGTGGTTTAAACCCCGGCGGCCTGGCCGCGGCCCTGGCCGGTCTGGCCGATGAACTGGGTGTTTCTCCGAATATCGCCTGGATCGAAGGCGATGATTTGCTGCCGCGCCTGGATGAGCTGCGGGCAGCCGGGGAGACCCTGGTTCATCTGGATAAAAAAATTCCCCTGGCGGAATCAGGCGGCAGCCCTGTCTCTGCCAATGCCTACCTGGGCGGCTGGGGCATTACCAAGGCTTTGGAACAGGGCGCCGATATTGTCGTCTGTGGCCGGGTGGCCGACGCCGCCCTGGTATCCGGACCCAGCGCCTGGCATTTCGGCTGGTCCCGGGACGACTGGGACTGCCTGGCGGGCGCTTATACGGCCGGTCATATCATCGAATGCGGCGCCCAGGCCACCGGCGGCAACTATTCTTTTATGGACGAGGTGCCTTCTTATATCAATATCGGGTACCCGCTGGCGGTTATGTATCCGGATGGCTCTTCTCTTATCACCAAGCACGAGAACACCGGCGGCCTGGTTTCCACGGGCACCGTCACCGCCCAGTTGATGTATGAGATTGAAACGCCCACTTATCTGACCCCTGATGTTTCGGTGCGGTTTGATACCCTGCGACTGACCGCTGAGGGTGAAAACCGGGTGCGGGTATCCGGTGTCAAAGGAGAGCCGGCCACCAATACCGCCAAGGTCTGTATCAACACCATGGCCGGGTATAGAAACACCATGACGGTGGTCTTGACCGGCCTGGATATCGACGAGAAGGCCCGCCTGGTGGAAGAAGCCCTGTGGGAAAACCTGGGGGGCCGCGATCGGTTTAATATGGTTAAAACCCAGTTGATCCGGTCGGACAAGGCCAACGCCGCCATGAACGAGGAGGCTTTCGCCTACCTGCGGATTTTTGTGATGGATCCTGACCCGGCCGTGGTAGGCCGGTCTTTTTCCGCGGCCGTGGTGGAACTGGCCCTGGCCAATATCCCCGGGTACACCCTGACCAGCCCGCCTGGACGGGAAATGCCCGCGGTTGTGCACTGGCCCGCCCTGATTCCTAAAACCCACCTGACTCAGACGGTTCATATCAACGATCAGGTCCTGGAAGTTGAGCCGGTTGACGGCGATTGGCCGGCTCACCCGGTTGCGGCCCCGGAATTCGATTTGCCCCCATCTCCCGAGGGAACTTTGCGGCAGATACCACTGGGCAGGTTGTTTGCCACCCGGGCCGGTGACAAGGGTGGTAACGCCAATCTCGGCGTCTGGGCCAGAACTCCGGAAGAATTTGTTTTTTTAAGGGAATTTCTCACGGTGGAACGGTTGCGGGAACTTCTGCCCGACATAAGAGAGTTTGAAGTGGACCGCCATGAACTGCCCAATCTTCTGGCCGTAAATTTTTATATCCGGGGAATTCTGGGCGAAGGGGCGGCCGCTTCCTGGCGCAGTGACCCTCAGGCCAAGACCCTGGGTGAATATCTCAGGGCCAGGATGATTGATGTTCCCCGGAGTTTATTGTCCTGATCCGAAAATAAATAATATTGGTACTTAACCCGGACCGTGACATGAGTGAAAGAAAGAAGATGCGGGAACCCAAACAGTCCCGGGCGGCTTTGCGGCGGCAGCGGGAAAAAGAGCAGCGTTACGCGACGATTCTGCGGGTGGCTGAACCCCTGTTCGCCCGGCAGGGATATCATCAGACCAGCCTGGAAGCCATTGCCGACGCCGCTGAAGTGTCCGTGGGCACGGTTTATTTCTATTTTAAAAACAAGGAAGATCTGCTCATTACCATGATGCGGCAGGTGGGGTATGAGCTCAGAAAAGTTCTGGGGGACGCTTTTCTGCGCAAGCAAGGCACCATGGAAGGCATTGTCGAGGCCGGTCTCTCTTTTTTCCGGGATTTCTGCCTGCGGCATCCGGATAAAATATCCATTTTTTTCCGGGAAGCGGGCGGGCGGGGCGCCCGGGTGGAAGCTGCCCGCAAAGAATTCTACGACAAGCTGATTGATGATTTAAAAAACGCCCTGGTCCGGGTTCGCCGTGAGGCCGGGGTGACCTACCGGTCTGATATTTCCGAGGAGTTGATCGCGGTTTGCATTCTGGGGATTTACGAGCGGGTAGCCGGCTATTACCTGCTCTGGCATGACCGCTCCGATGATATCAACACCGCCGCCCGTGATGCCACCGATTTTACCGTCGGCGGCATTAAAAATCTGATGATTTCCTGATCCTGATTAGTTTACCGCTGTGGCAAGAGATCGATTCCCAGGTGGGGGGCTACTTTACACCGATGGAGGAGGTGGGCATCCCGGCGGTGGCAACGCCCGCCATCGGCGTGACCAGGTCGTGCTGGGGGTTGCTTTTTTCACACCATTGCAGAAACAGTTCCACGCAATCCGGGCATAGCTGACTGCCCCGGGCGTCGTAAATGATCTGCAAGGCCCGGTCATGGCTGGTAGCGGATCGGTAGGGACGATCACTGCTCAAGGCATGGTAGGTGTCAGCCACGGCGGTGATTCTGGCCAGCAGGGGAATGGCCTCCCCCTTGAGTCCCTCGGGATAACCATTGCCGTCCAGCCGTTCATGGTGATATTGCACAATGGAAATAATTTCCGACAGGCTGGGTATATTTCTTATAATTTCGGCCCCTTTTATGGGATGCTCCATGATGTGGGCCAGTTCAATATCGGTCAGCGGGCCGCTTTTCAAGAGGACGCTGTCCCGAACCCCGATTTTACCAATGTCATGAAGACGCCCGCCGATTCTGGCATGGTCTATCTCTTTTCTGCTGGCCCCGGTTAAAGAGAGCATCCCGGAAACAATCTTGCCGACCACTTCCGAGTGTCCCTTGGTATAAGGGTCCCGGGCTTCCAGGGCCGAAATCAGGCTGGAGATACTGCCGATAACCAGGTTGCGTTCAGATTCAAGACGTTCCCGTTCTTTTAATAACAGCAGAAAATGGTTGGAAAGAACTTCTTCGATCTGGATGACCAGAGCGTCGATATTAAATGGTTTACAGACATAAGAGGCCGCCCCGTGCTGTACCATGCGGTTCATGTGACCGCGATCATTCCGGGCGCTCATGACAATAAAGGGAATACCGGAGTAGGTAGGATCGCTGTGAATGGTTTCACAGAATTCAAAACCGTTCATTTCCGGCATGTCAATGTCGCTCAGGATGAGATCCGGAGTATGGTCTTTCAGGAGCTCCAGCGCTTTTCTGCCGTTTTCGGCGCAGATGGTTTTAAAGCCTGCCGCCACCAGCCCGCGTTCAACGATGGATCTTATGGTCAAAGAATCATCCACGATCATGATCAGTTGATTGCTGTTGCGGTTGGAGCGGGACAGGATTCCTTCCACCACGTTAAACAGGTCGGTGTAGACATCGCTTTTGGCGATATAGTAAGTCGCCCCGACTTCAAAGCCTTTTTCCACGTCCTCTTCGGAATCCAGGGAGCTGACCACCACCACCGGGATATTACGGGTCTTCTCCTGTTTTTTTAAACGCCGGCAGAGTTCGATCCCATTCATTTCCGGCATATCGATATCAGTGAGGATGATGTCCAGACTTTGCTGGTTGACCAGGTCCCAGGCTTGACGACCGTTTTCCGCTTCTTTAAAATTGGCGTTCAAAGGTTCCAGCAACTTGATCAGCCGGTGGCGAATGGCGGCGCTGTCATCGGCGACCAGTATATTGGGGGTAAATTGGGTCAATGGTTGTTTCTTTAAACACTGTTTTTGAGTTTAAAATATTAAATGACTTTATCCTGATTTAAGGGCTTTGTCAAAAAAAATAATCTTCCTGGCCGCCGTCTGGATCAGGTCCCGCGCAAACCCATTATTTCGCGGGCTTCATCCGGTGAGGCCGGGCTTTTGCCCAGAACTGAAGCAATTTTGACCGCCTCTTCCACCAGTTCGTAATTGCCCCTGGCCAGTTCTCCGGATGCCAGCCGGGTGTTGTCTTCCAGCCCCACCCTCATGTGACCGCCCATCAGGGCCGACTGCATAATGGCCGGGAACTCGTCCTGGCCGACGCCACAGGTGGTGAAATTGGCCGGCCGGTTCAGGTCGCGCACGGCGTGCGCCAGGGTGACAAAGGCGTCCGGACGGAAACGCTGACCACCGGCCACGCCCCAGACGAAATTGAAATTCAAGGGATCGGTGAAAAAGCCCTGCTTTGAGATCAGGGCCATATTGTCAAAACCCCCGATATCATAAATTTCGATTTCCGGTTTAACCTGGTTTTCCTCCATGGCGCGTCCAAAATCCTGCAACATGGTAAAAGTGTTTTCAAAGACGTAATCCATCAGAATCTGGCCGTTCTTACGGTCTATCATGCTGAAATTCATGGTGTTGGTGTTAAGTGAAGCCATTTCCGGTTTGATGGCGGTGATCTGGGCCAGGCGTTGCTCGGCGGTGGCGCCCATGCCGACGGCCGAGCTCAGGTTGATTATCACCTTCGGGGCTCTTTTTTTAATGGCCTGGTAAGTTTGCCGGATGCGGTCTATCTCATAAGTAGCCCAGCCGTCATCAGTCCGGGCGTGGACATGGACCATGGCGGCGCCGGCGTCATGGGCCCGGGCCGCCTCCTCGGCAAATTCTTCAGGGGTGTAAGGCACGGCCGGGTTGTTGTCCTTGAAAGTGGCTGCTCCGGCCAGGGCCGCTGTAATTATAATTTTTTCCGTCATGATACCTCCCGCCAGAATAGAACATTTAACGAGTCGATTTGAGCGAAGCTGCAAGGCGCAGGGCACGAATCTGTAGTAAGTCTACTGCGAGTGCCCTGCATCACAGCAGCTGCGCTCAGGGTGACTCGTGAAATATCCGGGCTAAAATTTATTGATTAAATAACTGTAGTCGAAAAAATTCATGAAAGATCCGGGTTAGAACCAGAAGCTTGTCAGAAGAAGCCGGGCCGGGTGATTATAGCGACATAATCCGGTCAGTCAGCTTTTCAGCGGAATTTTCGTCCAGCAGCAGGGTGGTGGAAATTTTTATCCATTTGGACAGGGCTTTTCTATCCGCGAACATGATGGTTTGGGGGGTTTTGCCGATATGAACTGTAATCAGCCGGTTTAAATAGGGGGTGGTCATCTGACCGAAGTAAGGTTTGATTATTTTAAATAATTGCCGGTAGAAGGGGGTTTCCTCTTCCTCATCATCAGGCTGCACAGGCGGGATCTGGTCCTGTTTGCTTAAATCAATCAGAAAATATTTAATAATTACCTTACCGATTTTAATTTCATCTTTATCTTTGAGTTTAACCTTGTTAAGGGGCCTGTCGTTTACCAGGGTGCCATTGGTGCTGCCATTATCAACTATTATGGACTGATTGTCACGGGTGATGATTTCAGCATGTTTTTTGGAGACGTAATCTTTATTGATGTAGACGTCAGAAGCAGGGTCGCGACCAATAATCGTTTTTTCCTTGTTAATGGGTACCGCCTCACCCTGATCCGGTCCACTCATAAAAACCACGAAAGAACACTTGTTCCGTCCGGAATAAATAATTTCTCCAGCGCGTTCCGGTTTTTCTTCCTGGAGAAAATCAAGGTCTTCCTTGTCAAACCGAACCGGGTCATCGATTTCACGTTTTGTCATAATCATTCCTCACGGCACTTATATTTCCGGCTCTTAAAAAGAAAAATTTATCAAATTAATATTATTATAAATAATAATAATTCCCGCTGGGTATGTCAATCTTTTTTGGAATAAGGCTGATTGGTTACCAGGGTTTAAAGTAATGTTCAGCTCCAATCTTTCATATGATATTTCATTTCCGGAAAGAGCTTGTTTACAGATTTGACAAGACTGTTATAGTATAAAAAATATAATCAAAAGCGGGTAGATCTATTCCGCTAATCAACCACACCGGCACCGTCGGAGGCGTAACCGCGTGACCTGGAAGCCTCAGAAACCTCTTAAAGAAACGTTTCGCCGGGGAGAAACTCCGGACCCGGCTGAATTGCGGGGTTATTACCAGGTGCGGCTGGCGACCGGCTGGTTGCCGCCCGTCCGGTTTTTCGGACACCAGAAATTTTTTCCGGTGGAGGTGGAATCTCCGGAACCGGACTCCGGCGGATTTAACGAATTTCTGGGCCGCTTCCGGGTGGGGCGTTTCAAGATTGCCCCGGCGGCCTCGGCCCTGGGAGACGGCCAGGTTGTCTTGCAGATAATTTACAACCGGCCGGGCAATTCTTTCTGGCTGCGCCCGTTGACGGATGAATTAAAAAAGGTCGGACCGGATCTCTTCCTGGGCCGGGGCGTCATCCAGCTGTTCGGGATTCGGTTTAACTCTTTTTATTTCACGGTTGAAAAGTCCGGCGCAGAATTTGTCTCCGGGCCGACCACGGAACCCGGCGCGGACCGGGGCCGGACCGGGGGCAAGGCGACCACCGGCGGCGCGGCGCGGTTCCGCCCGGATGACGACTCCCCATCCGCTAAACCGGTTATATCCGGTCGCCGGGCAAAAGTGCTGCGGGCCATGATGGCGTCCCTGATTCCCCGGGGCGGGGCCTTCGCGGCCGGGGCCGAGGATTTTGACCTGATTCCCCGGATCAACCAATTGATAGACAAGCTTGATCCGGCGGCGCGCCTTGGTTTGCCGGCGGCCTTGCTCTGGATTGAGTTTAACAGCCTGATCCGTACCGGTCATCCCCTGACGGCCCTTTCCCGGGAAAGAGCCACCCGGCTCCTGCGCGGCCTGGAGCACAGCCGCCTGGTGCTAAACCGTTAC
>JAWOCW010000273.1:0-15509 GCA_046483615.1 Desulfosudaceae bacterium | reverse complement strand
CAGGGTGCCGAACCCGCCCGGCATGATTATATAGGCCTGGGCGTACTTGACGAACATGACCTTGCGGATAAAAAAATACTGAAATTCTTGCTTGATGGTGGCATACTTGTTGGGCTCCTGCTCAAAGGGAAGAATTATGTTCAGACCCACGGAAACCCCGTTTTTCTCCGCCGCCCCCCGGTTGGCCGCCTCCATGACACCACCACCTCCTCCGGTAATGACGGCATATCCCCGGCTGGCAAAAAGCGAGGCGATGTGACGGGCCTTTTTATAGATCGGGGAGGTCGTTTTCAGGCGGGCTGAGCCGAAAATGCTGACTGCCGGGCCAATGCCGTGCAGAGCTTCCACTCCGTCCACAAATTCTCCGATAATTTTAAACAGCCGCCAGCCTTCTCCCAGTTTGAAATCATCAATCAGGTACTGCTGCTCCATAAGGTTTTTCTCCGGTTCAGGGGGAAGCGGTTTTCAGAGGGCCCGCCATAACGGGAGTGGTGCCTGGCCGTACCGGCCGGAGGCCGGTACGCCAGACGGGGGTCTGCGATGGCCCCTGCTCCGGAGGCCTCTTCCCGGTCATGGTTGATTTTCTGTCGGGTTAAAATAGATTCCGGCGCCCGGCCGGAAAAGTCAAACGCCTCAGGACCGGCCCCGGAAACCAATGGATACCTGGCCCTCTTCCACGATGACCGGAACCTTTCGTCTGCCATCGGAATAACGCAGCATTTCGTCCAGGTGCTCCGCGTTTTCTTTGACATCAAGGTATTGAAAGGTTTTTCCTGCTTTGTCGTACGCCTCACGGGCGGCAGTGGTAAAAGGTCAGGTGCTTTTGCCGAAAATCAGGATGGTGGCCTGTTCAGACATAATTGCTCCACCTCTTATCGCTTGGAAGTTAACGGTTTTTTAAAAAAAGACTTATCTTTTTTTATCACAACCCGGCTTGCTTTTCATACTCTCTATTATATCACGACTGAAGCTCGCGATAAAGCGGGCCTTGCTCCCGAGCTTTACGAAAGCCTTATCCGGGTTATTCCGCCTCCTGCTTATTTCCCGGGGTTTTTTTGAAAAATCGTCCCATTCGCCGCAACAGGCCGCCGGCACGAACTATCTTATTGATTTTGAGCACGATTACCGTGATGTTGTCCTGACCTCCATTGGCGTTGGCCAGGTCAACCATCTTCTGGCAGGCCTCGGCCGGAGGCTGGTTCAGGGCCAGCTCTTCGATTTCAGCGGTAGTTACCATGTCGGTCAGTCCGTCGGAACAAATAACAAAGATATCGCCGGGGCGGCAGGCCCTTTCTTCGACAGCCGGATTAACCTGATTTTTGGTGCCAATGGCCTGGGTGAGAACGTGGCTGAATTCTTTTCGCAGGGCCGCTTCAGCGTCCTGATTAGCGGCGAAGACTTCCGAGGCGACCGTATGAGTCATGGACATCATTTCCAATTGGCCGTTTCTTATCAAAAAGACGGGGCTGTCTCCGACATTGACGGAAATGAAGGTGTCCTCGCTGGTCAGCATAACCGCCGAAACAGTGGTGCCCATGCCGGCGTAGGCGGGGTTCTTGCGGGCGATGTCATAAACGTTCCGGTTGGCCAGGTAAATGCTGGCCAGCAGCTGGTTGGCGGCGGTCGACAGATTACGGCCGACATCCGGCAGTTCCTCTGTTCCTTGTTTTTGAAAAACATTGCCGGCATAATCACGGATGGTTTCGATCGCTATCCGGCTGGCAACTTCCCCGGCGGCATGGCCGCCCATGCCGTCAGCGACGACATAGAGCCCCAGGCTGTCATCAATGTAGTAGTCGTCCTCGTTTTGTTTTCTTTTTTGTCCGGTATCGGTCAAGCCCGCGGATTCTGCAAGAATCATAAAAAAGCCTTCTCTTTAAGCCGATGTTTGATTTCCGGTTTGTCGGTTCCTGGCTTCGTCGATTTTCTGGCCGAGTTTGCGCAAATGCGCGGCCATCTGGCCTGCTGTCTGGTAACGCTGGCTGACGTCTTTGGCCAGCGCCTTATTGATGATGGACACCAGCGGCTTGGGCAATCTGGGGGCGAACTCTCGCGGGTCCGGGTGGGGGGTGTTCAGTATTTTATGCATGAGTTCGGCGGGACTGGCGCCTTTAAAAGGAACCATCCCGGTTAAAAGCTGGAAGGTCATGGTACCCAGGGAAAAGATATCACTGCGTCCGTCCACTTTTTTGCCGGATATCTGCTCCGGCGACATGTAGTAGGGAGTGCCCTTGATGATGCCGGTTCTGGTTTGCGAGGAGGCGGTTATCCGGGCGATACCAAAATCTGTGATTTTGATTCTATTTCCCTGAACCAGCATGATATTGGCCGGTTTGATATCCCGGTGAACAATACCTTTCTGGTGGGCGTAATCCAGAGCTTCAGCGATATCCGCCACCAGGGATATGATTTGTCGCGGAGGCAGCAGGTTCTTTTTCCTGGTATACTTTTCCAGGTCTTCGCCTTCCAGGTATTCCATGGCGATATAAGCTATGTCCTGTTCGTCGCCGGCGTCGTAGATGGTGACAATATTGGGGTGTGACAGGGTCCCGGCGCTTTCCGCTTCCCGGAAAAACTTGGCCTTCATCTCCCGGGCTTCATCCTCGTCAAATTCATCGGTAAACCGGACGGTTTTAATAGCCGTGGTGCGGTTGATGCGCGGATCCTGGCCGAGATAAACCGTTCCCATGGCCCCCTTGCCGATCTGCTTGACGATTTCATAACGTCCCAGCATGGGCTTGACCCCGGAACCGGTGGTGGACATGTCGTCGACCGGACCGCCCAGGCTGCCGCCGAACACCATGGTTTCGCTGGCCTGGTTGAGCTTGACTTTACGTTCACCGACATCCTTGAAGCCGGAATCATGTCCCTCGATGTAGCCATAAACCGAGGCGGCCTTGTTAAACTGCCGCTTGCGCTCATAATCCAGGCCCAGGTTGTAGAGGATATCCTTCATCTCATCATCCACCGGAACTTTTCGAAATTTATCAAAGGCCATGTCAAGCATGCCCTGGGACTGAAAAGAGATGCCCAGCATCCGGTTGGTCTGGGCTGATTCACCGGCCAGCTTTTCCTGGCCCGCTTCAGCCGTGAAGAAATTGATGGATACGATTCCGATATATCCGATAATCAGCAGCAGCAGGGGGTAGGTTACCGGCAGCCAGATGCCCTTGGCTAAAAACAGATAAGCGGAACCGCCGATGAGCAGAGCAACGATAACAAAAAAAGCCGTTCCCGCCCAAATCGCTTTCAGGCGGGGTAAAACCAGTGATATCAGCAAGCCCAGCAGCAGGATGAAGGCTGGCTCGGTAACGAAGTCCAGCGGCATCTGGCGGATGAACCTGCCGCTGACAAGGGAGCTGATGACATTGGCGCAGAAATCACCCAGGGGCATGCCCGAAGCCACCGGCGTGCTTAAAGAAGTGGCCAGTCCACTGGCGGACGGTGACAGCAGCACAATTTTATTGGTGAAAACCCGTCCGGGAATTTTATGGTTGATGACATCGAAAAAGGAATAATGTTTAAAGCCCCGGTCCGGGTTTTGAAAATGAATCAAGGTCTCGGAGCTGATGGTGAGGGGGATGGTCATATCCCGGAGATGCAGCCGGGCGCCTACTTCCGCCCTGATATCAGCGGGTCGGACATTCAGGTAGCTGGCCGCGATAACCAGGGAATAAGAGGGAATGTAAAGATCGTTGTATAGATAAAAAAGGCGTTCCCGGCGGTAGGTGCCGTCCTGGTCAGGGGCACAGTTAATGTGGCCCAGGCCGCTGGCCGCCGCGCGAAAGACGGGAATCGGCAGGGTCACTTCTTCGGCCCGGGGGCACCAGCCGCCCATGTCGGTGCTTTCCGCGGAGATGGCCTGGGAGGCCAGGGAGGTCTCAACCGCCCCGGTATCCGAGCCGGGGCGGTCCGAATCCCTGAAAAATACCGGCAGGACGACGTTCCCGGCCCGGTCCAGGGAGGCCGCCAGAATGGAATCCCGATCCAGTTCTTTTTTGGCGGTAGCCATTGCCTGGAGATAGGTTTCCCGGGGGGCAACGAGTTCGACCGGGCTGTCTGCCGGGCTGTTGCCGGACGAAGGCGGATAGGTGGCCGCGAAGACTTGTTCCAGCTTTTCAATGGCCCGCAGCCCGGCATTCTCTTCCGCCTCGCTGTAGATGATATTGAGTCCGATAACAGCCGGTTCGGCCTCCGAAATTTTATCGATGCCCCGGGCTATGACTGATCGCGGCCAGGGCCAGCGGCCGATTTTTTCAATGGAATCATCATCGATCTCGACAATTACGACGCGACTGTCCGTCTCTGCCGGAGTGTCCAGCTTCATCCAGGTGTCATACAGTTTTAATCCCAGGGTATCAAAAAACTCAACCCGGAATTGGGTCAACAGGAGAAAAAGAAGGGTCAGC
The DNA here is from genome assembly GCA_046483615.1 of Desulfosudaceae bacterium. Lineage (GTDB taxonomy): Bacteria > Desulfobacterota > Desulfobacteria > Desulfobacterales > Desulfosudaceae > CAYTQK01. The sequence continues at coordinate 11,100 of JAWOCW010000273.1, read as the reverse complement.
AACAGGCCGAAAAAAAGGGTGGGATTTTTTTTTATCAGGTTCATTCGGCTTTAAAAAGCATCAAGATTGTCTTCAGCTCCACTCGGACCAAGGCGTGGCTGGTTTAAAATAAGGGTCGTTGATACGGTGTCCGGGCCTGAGGTGCTGATTTCCGGAACATCTTAATTATAGGCAGACGAGCGACTGGTGTCAATGAAAAAGAAAATTCAGATTATCGGTATGCCTGGTCCAAGTATCGGCATTTCTTCTGAAACATTTTTTCAAGGAGAACAGCAGGGCAATGATTGAACCGGTTTGGCCCGGTTATATTTTATCCTTGGCAAGTCGGCCTTAATTGGGTAAAAAGATTATTTCATTGGACTTTTTACGAAAACATCAGGTTTTCATAACTGAAGATTTTCATTACTGACATAGCCTAAATGGGTTAAATCGATGCGAACGCTGGGGATATGCCTGGGGGCGTCCACCGTCTCTTTAGTTCAAATGGAAAGGGAACCGGCCGGACCATCCGGTCAATCACAAAAACCGCGTCTCCTGGACTGGTCGGTTACCCCGCATGAAGGCAATCCCCGGGCTGTTCTGCTGGACGCTCTGGCGGCCACGGATCTGGAGTCCATTGACGCGGTGGCTGCCACCGGCCGTAAATTCCGTAATTTTTTGAATCTTTCCACCATCCCCGAACCAGAAGCGGTGGAACTGGCCTACCAGCAGGTGAAGCCGCCGGAGGTGCGGTGCCCGGCCGTGGTGGCCGCCGGCGGCGAGACCTTCATGGTTTATGTCTTGGACGCTTTCGGCCGTATAGCCAACGTCGTCACCGGCAATAAATGCGCCTCGGGGACCGGGGAGTTCTTTTTGCAGCAATTGCGGCGCATGGATGTCAGCCTGGAGGAAGCGGCCCAGTGGGCGGCGGTGGAAAAGCCCTACCAGGTTTCCGGGCGGTGTTCGGTTTTCTGCAAGTCTGATTGCACCCACGCCACCAACAAGGGTGTGCCGAGATCCCGGGTAACCGCCGGGCTCTGTCGCATGATGGCCTTTAAAATTCTGGAGCTGCTTAAAAATATTGAGCGGCGCCATATCATGCTGACCGGCGGCACGGCTCAGAACCAGATAATGGTGGAATACCTTCGGTCCGAAATTCCGGGCCTGATCATTCCTGAAGAAGCCCCCTGTTTTGAGGCCATGGGCGCCGCCCTGTGGGCCTTTGACCATGAGACCGTTCCCTGTGGCGATCTTTCTTCCCTGCTTAAAGACAGCGCCACCAATTTTGAAAGCCTGCCGCCGCTGGATGGTTTTTTCGACCAGGTTTATTTCAAGCAGATGACCAGAGGCGATATCCGGGCCGGGGATGACTGCCTTCTGGGGCTGGACGTGGGCTCCACCACCACCAAAGCGGTTCTGATGCGTCGGTCCGACCAGGCCCTGCTGGCTTCAATCTATCTGCGCACCGGGGGTGATCCGGTTCAGGCTTCCCGCCGTTGTTATCAGGACCTGCTGGAACAGGTCAGCCGGCGGGTTGATCCGGACAGCATCACCATCAGCGGGCTGGGTGTGTGCGGCTCCGGGCGTCAGATCGCCGGATTGCACGCTCTGACCGACGGCGTCATCAATGAAATTATCGCTCATGCCACCGCCGCCGTTTACTTTGATCCGGACGTGGATACCCTGTTTGAAATCGGCGGCCAGGACGCCAAATATACTCTCATTACCAACGGGGTGCCTTCGGACTACGCCATGAATGAAGCCTGCTCGGCGGGAACCGGTTCTTTTCTGGAAGAATCGGCCCTGGAAACGCTGGGCCTGGAAATGACTGAAATCGCGGAAGTAGCGCTGACCGGCCGCAAACCGCCTAACTTCAATGATCAGTGCGCCGCCTTTATCGCTTCGGACATAAAAAACGCCGTCCACGAGGGGATTTCCCATCCGGATATCGTGGCCGGGCTGGTCTATTCCATCTGCATGAATTACGCCAACCGGGTCAAGGGCAGCCGGCCGGTGGGGGAAAAAATATTCATGCAGGGCGGTGTCTGTTACAACCGGGCCGTTCCCCTGGCCATGGCTTCGCTGGTGGGCAAGCCCATTATTGTGCCTCCGGAGCCGGGTTTGATGGGCGCTTTCGGGGTGGCCCTGGCGGTTCAGAAAAATATTGAAGCCGGTTTGACGGCTCCGGCGCGGTTTGACCTGGCCACGCTGGCCCGGCGCCAGGTGGTTTACAAAAAATCCTTTATCTGCGGGGGCGGCAAGGAAAAGTGCGATCGGCGTTGTGAAATATCCCGGATTGAGGTGGAGGGCAAGACCTATCCCTTTGGCGGCGCCTGCAACCGCTATTACAACCTGCGCCGTCAGGTCAACTATGATATTGACCAGCTGGACCTGGTGCGCCTGCGTCAGCACTTGATTTTCGACAAGTATGCCCCGCGGCCGTTTCACGAATCCGGCCGGACCCCGAAAGGGCGCATCGGTATCAACCGCAGCTTCCTGGTCAACAGCTATTTCCCCCTTTACGCCCATTTTTTTACGTCCCTGGGGTTTGAAGTGGTACTGCCGGACAAGCCGGATGCCACCGGCATTGACCGCCGCAACGCCGCCTTCTGCTATCCCGCGGAGCTGGCCCATGGTTTTTTCTATACTCTTTTGAACACGGTTAAAGATCTGGACTATATTTTTCTGCCCCACTTCAAGGCCGTGCCCGGCCAAGATGAGGCCCAGGATGATCCGGGAGGCTGCCAGTCCCAGGTATGCCCCCTGGTTCAGGGAGAGCCTTTTTATCTGCGAACCACCTTTCGCCGGGATCTGGCCTGCTACCAGGACCGGGGGGTGACCTGCCTGACGCCGCGGTTGGATTTGACCGCGGGACTGGAAGCCGCCGCGACGCCGCTTATTGAAATCGCTCTTGGCCTGGGTTGCTCCCGCGACCTGGCCGAAAAAGCTTTTGCCGGGGCTCTGGCCCAGCAGGAAGACTGTCAGGCGGAAATGGTCGAGATCGGAAAAAAAGTCCTGGCCGATCTGGCCTCCGAGCCCGAGCGATTCGCGGTAGTTGTCCTGGCCCGGCCTTACAACGGGCTGGTTGACGAGGCCCATATGGGCATTCCCCATAAATTCGCTTCCCGGGGGCTGACGGTGATTCCGGTTGATTTTCTGGATCTTGGCGGCCTGCCGTCCAAGCGCCACATGTACTGGGGCATGGGCAAGCGAATTCTTAAGGCCGCCCGGTTGATCAAAACAAATCCGCAATTGTTCGGAACTTATGTTACCAATTTTTCCTGCGGCCCGGATTCGTTTCTGGTCGGTTATTTTCGCAATATCATGGGTCGGAAACCATCATTGACCCTGGAGCTGGACAGCCATACCGCCGATGCCGGCCTGGAAACGAGGATTGAGGCCTTTATTGATATAGTTCAGGCTTACCGGAAGTTAACGGCCGATCGTCAGATTGAAAGCGGAAACGATTCTTACCAACCGGCCGCCCTTATCCGCAATAACGGTAACCTGGCCGTGACCGCTTCTTCCGGCAAGACCCTTCCCCTGACTGATCCGCGGGTGACTGTGCTGCTGCCGTCCATGGGCGAGTTAAGCTCGCAGGCCTTTGCCGCTGTGCTGCGAGGCCTCGGTTTTAAAGCCATTTCTCATGAACCGGCCGATGAAGCGGTGCTCAAGCTGGGGCGGGCCAATACCTCCTGCAAGGAGTGCCTGCCCCTGTCTTTGACCACCGGGGCTTTGCTGAATTATATTCAGCACCGCCAGAGCCCCGGGGAGGTGCTGGTCTATTTTATCGCCACCGGGGACGGTCCCTGCCGGTTCGGTCAATATTATATTTTCATGGAAGATCTCCTCAAGCGGTTGCGCATTCCCAACGTGGCCCTGATGACCATCACCTCGGAAAACGCCTATGGGGGCATGGGCGTTGATTTTGAAAAAAGGGCCTGGTGGGCGGTGATAGTTGCAGACGTCATGGAGGACATTCGTTCCATGCTGCTGACCAGCGCCGCCGATACCGACGCGGCCCTGGCCGTTTTCCGGGAAGAGTGGGCGGATATGCTGCCCGCGCTGGCGTCCGGATCTTTCCGGCAGTTGAAAGGCCGTCTGCGTCAGGCCGCGGCCCGGCTGGGAGATATCCCCCTGAAGCGGGACCCCTCGACGGTGCCGGTGATTTCGTTGACCGGGGAAATATTCGTGCGGCGGGACGGCCTGTCCCGCCAGTATCTGACCGAGCATCTCGCAAAAAAGGGCTTTGCCACGGTTTGTTCGCCCATTGCCGAATGGGTGCAGTATTGCAATTACCTGGTATCCCGGGGGATTACCTCGGACGACTCCGGCCTCCTGGAAAAGCTGCGCCAGTATCTGCGAAGCCGGTTTCAGGACTATTACCAGGACCGCATCAGGACTATCCTGGCCCGGTCCGGCCTGGTCCATTCCGAAGCACCGGATGTCGACGCCTATATAGAAAAGGCCGCTCCCTATATGTCGCCGGCTCTTCAGGGCGAGGCGATTCTGACCATTGGCGGGGCCATGTCGGAAGTGGTCAGGCACACCTGCGGCGTCATCGCCATCGGACCGTTTGGCTGCATGCCCAACCGGCTGGCCGAGTCAATCCTCACCGAGACCATGACCCGGCGGGATAAACTGACCGTGGAAAACGGGTTGCCCGGGCTGGAGGCGGTGCTGGAAGGCATTGACAGCCTGCCGTTTTTGTCCATTGAAAGCGACGGTTCTCCCTTTCCCCAACTGATTCACGCCAAGCTGGAAACCTTCTGCCTCCGGGCCGAACGCCTGCACCGTCGCATGCGGGCCACCTCCCGGCCGACTGCCTGAGGCCGCGCTCCTTTTATGGTCTCGCAAAAAGTCCAGCTTGGGACGGCAAAGTAAAAAGTTCAGGTCATCCGGAATCAGATTGTTTGCAGCGTCAGGGGCGGATGGAGCTGCTGATTGGCCTGTCGCAATTTCTCCTCGGAAGAGATTACGGCCGTGGCCCGGGACTGGGAATTGTCCGGGAAATGGTCGTCAGCCGCGGCCAGCACCTTTTTTCGGGTAACCTCGGTGACCCCCAGTTTAAAAGCCCGGCGTCGGTCGTCGGTCAAGGCGGTCAGGCGTCTTCGAAAGGCCCGGGTGCCTCTTTCGGCCGGGGTGTCCGGCTTGTCGATATCGGAACAGACCTGGAGAATGGCTTCCTTGACGTCTTCCTGGCTGTATTGCCCTGATTTCAAGAAGTCCACGGCCCGGTCGTAAACCTCCAGCGTGTTTTTGATGTGAGGATCCCGGTACGAGGCGAAGCAAAAACGCCCGTCCTCAATGTTGTACATGGCAAAACCACCGTAAGCCCCGCCTTTTTCACGTATTTCCCGGTGCAGAAAGGAAGATCGCAGCAGCTTGCTGATGACCGCCAGGGTCGGCGCGTCCGGATGGCCCAGACGGACGGTCAAAAAGGCCGAGGCGACAAAAGAGACCGCCGTCGAGGTGGACCAGCCTTCGTTTGGCCGGCCTTTGTCCATCACGACATTGTCGGCGTTAAAACCGTCCTTGCCGCCGGTATATTCCAGAACGCTTTCCAGCTTGCGGGTAAAATCAACCGCCCGCTCCAATTGCGACTCCTCCCCGACCAGGCCGGTTTTGAGGTTGCCCCTCCGCAGCAGGCTGGCGGCAATGCCGGACAGGTCCGCGGCCAAGTGCTTCAGAGCGGGTTCTTCCAGGTCAGTCGTCAGGCTTTTCAGGAATTGTAATTGATGAACGCCGTGCCATGTTTCGGAAAGAGCGCAGGCCGGTGAAAAGTTTCGGGAAGCCAGGGAAAGGCCGTACCGGTGACCGCCGGGAACGATGGAAGATTCAAAAGAAGCCCGGTATTCCAGCAGCAGCTGCTTCAAACGGCGGGTGTTGGAAAAATCGAAGCCGGTAATGATCTCGTTGATAATCTCGAACAGGTGGTCCTGTTTGCGGTTCAGGCATTTGCCGAAGAATGATACATAGGGCAGGGCCGGACTGTCCTTTCGAAAGGCCGTGTTAGCCTGGGCCGATACTCCCAGCCCGCCCGTGTGCAGGTCAATATAACGGGCCAGCTCGGCGTAATCCCGTTGAGTCGTCCCCATCCGCGGCAGGGCATAGCAGAAAAACGGCACCAGTGGCAACAGCTCCTGTGGTAACAGGCCGGTACCCGCGGCCGCGGTGTAATAAAAGATGCCGGAAGTCGGCTGGGCGTAACAGAAGATGTTGTGTTCCGGACTGGTTTCCGGTGCCCAGGAAATTTCCGGTGAAATATCAGAAAGTTCCAGGGTCGGCAGCACCTCCGGCTGGTCCGGTTCCAGCTGCAATTTTTCCAGGGCCCGGGCGTCCTGCCTGATTTTTTCCTGGTCGGAGGGGGTCAGGGAGGTTTTCAGCCTGTCCAGCAGGGCGGCTTCTCGTCGGGCTTCTTCTTCGGACAGGCCCGGGTCCGGTGCCAGCGTCAGGGTGAGCCGATGGGTATTTTTCAGAAAAAAAGTCTGGAGGCGTTCTTCCCAGAAAGGCCCGGCCTCCATTTCCCGATAGAGGCGTTCAACCAGGGGGTCAATCTGCAGAATGTCTTCCGGGGAGGAGCCGTGCAGCCAGTTGCCGGCAATGGTCAGAAAAAGCTTGATACCGTAAGGATAAGGGGTATTGGATACTTCCTTGCGCTGAAATTCAATCTGATGAATGGCCGACTCCACCAGGTCCGGGTCAAGGCCCTGCCGGCTCAGTTCGGTCAGGGTGTCCATGACGATGGCCTCAATGGCGGGCCGGTCCTCCCGGCCGACGTCTTTCAGTCCGCAGGCAAACATGATATCCCGTAAGTCCGCTTCCAGGCCGGTACCGTCGCTGAGTGAGCTGCCCAGGCCGGAATCCATCAGGGCCTTTCGTAAGGGCGAGGCGGAATTGCCCAGCAGGATCTGTTCCAGGACAACCAGGGTGAAAACATCAAAAATTTCGTTGATGTCAGCAGTGAGCCAGGCCAGGGTAACCTGGTATTTGCGGGCCGGATCTTCTTCGCTGGTTATGGGATAGGTTGTGGTGGCCGAACGGGGTCGGTCCCATCTCGGCTGGGCCGGTACCTCGGTTCGGGGATCAATGGCCGTGAAGCGGGACAGGACCTTGTCGTTGATAAAGGCCAGGTGGTCGCTCACCGGAAGGTCGCCGCAGGTATAAAAGAAGGCGTTGCTGGGATGATAATGCCGGCGGTGAAACTCCTTGAGCTGCTGGTGAGTCAGGTGGGGAATTTCGGCCGGATCACCACCGGAGTTATAGCTGTAGGTCGTATCCGGATAGAGTTCCCGCAGGAGAGCTCGGTGCAGTATCTGTTCCGGAGCCGACATGGCCCCTTTCATCTCATTGTAGACCACTCCCTGCAAGACCAGGTCAAAGTCCTCCGCCTCACCCGCGGCCGGAACAATTTCCAGGCGGTGTCCCTCCTGCTTGAAGCTCAGCTCCGACAAAATCGGGAAAAAGGCCGCGTCCAGGTAAACGTCCAGCAGATTATAAAAATCCCTGGTGTTGGGGGTGGCAAAGGGGTACATGGTCCAGTCGGAGGCGGTCAGAGCGTTCATGAATGAGCTCAGGCTTCTTTTGATCATGGAAAAGAAGGGGTCGCGAACCGGGTATTTTTCAGAGCCGCACAGAACGGTGTGCTCCAGGATATGGGCGACACCGGTGGCGTCCCGGGGGATGGTTTTAAAGGCAACCGCGAAGCAGTTTTCCCGGTCCCTGTTTCCTATATGCAGGTGCCTGGCGCCCGTTTTAATGTGCTGGAAAAGCTGCACCCGGGAGTTAATTTCAGCCAGTAAAAAAACATTTACCAGTCGATAACCATTAACCACGTCTCCGGTGCGCAGCCTGGCGTCAGGTCCGGTGGCATTCTCGCTCATGTCAGGCTCCGTTCCGCTTTGGTTCTGTTCTGCCTGCCGTCGGGGCCGGCCGGATTTAACCGGCATGCCTTCTTGATGGCTGAATTGTAGGGAAGTGTCGGGGAGAGGGGCGTGGGTAAAAAAATCCCCGCAAAACTGGCCGGTAATGGTTTGGTTAGCAACCCCGTGACTTATTCCACGGCTTCATAAACACCACGGCTGACCCGCTTGATTTTGCCCAGTTTATGGAGCCGGAAAATAATGTTGCGGAGCTTCTTTTCGTCAAAACCGGTCTTGGATTGCAGGCTATTGAAATCGGCGCCTTTTTTACTTCGTTTAATGCTGTCCAGAACCGCGTTGGTGGCCGACATGCGACGGGATCCGGTCGTCTTGGAACTGGTCGCCCGCGGGGCTGCCTTTTTGTCCGCAACGGTTGATTTTTTTAACATCTTTTCCATGCGATCAATCTTGGCGTTGATCCGTTCAATTTCTTTTTTACTGGGAATGCCGTAATCTTTCAGTAATGATTTGAAGGCGGCGTCCAGCGTGACATGCTTGGTTTTTCCAGCCATAATAGACCTCCTTTGTTAGAAAACAGTAAACAAGGCTTGGGCTTTATTGCCTTTTATAAAAAAGTTATAGAAAATAAATTAATAAAAAGCAAGTAAATTTGTAGGAATAGCAAAAAAAGATAATCTGTGTTAAACTGCGTCCGGGCCAAATTGATTTTGCTGAAGCATTTGAGCTAATTCACTTGACCTTGACAGCGGATCATTATAAGTAGAGATTGATCCGATCGTTTAAAAACAGCCTGATTTAATTGATAACTTTTTATTTTTAAAGGATTTTTGATTTATGCTGCAATTCATGCGTCAACGGGCCTCTTCCTGGATGATCAAGGTCGTTCTGTCGGTTATCGTGCTGGCTTTTGTTTTCATGGGAGTCGGCAATTTTGGCGACAAGGAGACAACCGTAGCGGCCAAGGTAAACGGAGAGGTGGTTTCAGCCACGGCCTTTCAGAACCGGTATTATGATCTGCTGGAAAGAGTTCGCCGGCAGTTCGGAGATAATCTGGACGATGACATGCTGGAGAGGTTGAATTTAAAAAAACAGGCCATGGATCAGGTCGTCAATGAAAAAATTGTGGCGCAGCAGGCGGCTGAGTATGGCCTGCGGGTTACCGACCAGGAGCTGGCCCAATCCATCAGCGCCATCAGCGCTTTTCAGAAAGACGGTCGGTTTGACCGGACCTTGTATAACCGTGTTCTCCAGCACAACCGGATGATGCCGGAAACTTTTGAGCGGCGCCAGCGTCAGCAGCTGCTCATCGATAAGATGCACGCTATTATCACCGATGGCGTCAAGGTGGCCGAAGACGAAGCCCGCCGCTGGTACAACTGGCAGAACACCAGGCTGAAAATAAACTTTGTTTTTTTTAACCCCGAGTCATATCAGGACGTGGCGCCCTCGGAAGAGGCGGTGGTGGAATTTTTTGAGGAGCATCAACAAGATTACCAGTCCCCGGCCCGGGTAAAAATTGCCTATCTGGTTTTTGCTCCGGAGCAGTACACGGATCAGGCCACGGTTTCGGATTATGAAATAGAAGAATATTACCAGGACAATCAGGATAATTATGGCAGCGAGAAAACGGTTGAAGCCAGCCATATACTGATCCAGGTGGCTGGCGACGCCCCGGAGGAATTGGTCGAGCAAAAACGGCAGGAGGCCCTGGAAATTTATAACCGGATCAGGGGCGGTCAGGATTTCGCGGCGGCGGCCAGAGAATATTCCGAGGGGCCCAGCGCCTCAGAGGGCGGCCGGCTGGGGGCCTTTAAGAAAGATGAAATGGTGACGCCGTTTGCTGAAAAAGCTTTTTCCATGGAAGCCGGACAGGTCAGTCAACCGGTGCGAACCAGATTCGGCTGGCATTTGATCAGGGTGGAGAAGGTTAATCCGGCTGAGGTCAAGTCCCTGGCTGACGTGAAAGACGAGATCCGGGAGCGACTCGCGCGGACCAAGGCCCGGGATCTGGCCTATGAAGCCGCCCTGGACGCTTTTGATCGCGCCCTTGACGAAAACAGCCTGCCGGAGGCGGCCCGATCCCTGGATCTGACCGCTGAAACCACTCCCCTCCTCAGCCGCCGGGAGCAGATCAAAAATATTCCCGACAGCGACCAATTGCTGCGGGAAGCTTTTGAGCTATCGGCCGGAGATATCAGTGACGTGGTCGAAATTGACGGCGACTACTATTTGTTTCAGGTGGAGGAACGCCGGGAGTCACGGGTTCCCGAGCTGGAGACTGTCCGAGCGCGGGTGGAATCGGATTTGATTGAAACCATGCGGGATGAAAAAGCGGCGGCGGCAGCGGCAGATCTGCTGGCGGAGGCGCAAAGCAGTAACCGACAATCTCTGGCCGAAGCCGCTGATAAAGCCGGTCTGACCGTCCAAACCACTGATTATTTCAAGCGCGGAGAAAGAGTCCCGGAAATCGGTCAAGTGCCGTCACTTTCCGCGACCGCCTTTCAGCTGACCGGAGATAATCCGGTGGCCGATGAGGTGCTGGCCGGACAAGACGGGTATTACGTCATTTCCCTGGCCGACCGCCAATTCCCGGATGAAGAAGAATTTGTTGAAAACCGGGATCAGACGGTGGCCTCGCTGCGCCGACAAAAGAAGAACCAGGCCTTTGAGCAATGGTTGAACGCCGTAAAAGCCCAAAGCGACATCTTTATTGAAGAGCGGTTTCTGGACTGATTAAATCAGTTTAAGGCCATTTGTTATGTTGTTATGAAAATTAAAATTAACTACCGGCCGGATGTTTTATGAAATATCCGGGTTAGAGGCGTATTGATAAGTCGGTCCTGAAACAAGCCCGGCTGTTTGAAAAACCGCCTCGGGCGTGCCTGTCGCAGGAGCCGTCCAGAACTGGATTGTCCAGGTGGTTATGGTGGTGATAACTCAGAGAGGGGGACTGGGATGAACTTCTCAGCCAGGAAAAAACAGTCACCGGAACAGTTTCATTCCTACAAGCAGTGCCCGGAATGCAATGAAAAGCTGCCCTTGCGTTTGAAAAAGTGCACCCAGTGCGGCCTGCGGGTCGGCCGGTTAATGCCCGACGGCAGAGCCCGGCGCCCCATTGACTGGAAGGGGTACGCGCTCAGTCTTTTACTGTTTATCGCGCTGGTGCTTTACCTGAGGTGGGCTTTTGTCCTGAAATGATTTTTGCAAAGCCGTCAATTCTGGGGTGCCCGGGAACGTA